>NZ_FOZY01000018.1:0-120168 GCF_900116245.1 Methylobacterium sp. yr668
AGGCCGGCATTGCTGAGGCCGCCGGAGGCGGTGAGGCTGGCGCTCTGGGCGACGGCGACGAGGCCGGCATTGGCGAGGGGGCCGGCGAGGCTGTAGCTGCCGCCCGTGGTGACGGCGAGCGTCGCGCCGGCGGCGTTGGCGAAGGGGCCGGTGCCGGCCAGGGATCCGGCGACGGCGAGCAGGCCGGCATTGTTGGCGATGGGCCCGTCGATGCGACCGGCGCTGGCGAGCACGGTGCCGGCATTGGTCAGGCCGCCGCTGATCGTGCCGCTGGTGGCGAGGAGGCCGGTGTTGGCGACGCCGCCGCCGATGGCGCCGCTGTTGCTCAGGATGCCGCTGCTGATGACGCCGCCGGCGATCGCGCCGGTGTTGAGGGCGGTGCCGGTGTTGGTCAGACCGCCCGCGAGGGTGCCGGCGTTGATCAGGCTGCCGCTGTTGGTCGCGCCGCCGCCGATGGTGCCGGTGTTGAGGGCCGTGCCGGTGTTGGTCAGGCCGCCCGCGACGGTGCCGCTGTTGGACAGCGTGCCGCTGTTGGCCACGCCGCCGGCGATCACGCCGCTGCTGAGCGCCGTGCCGGCATTGGTCGCACCTCCGGAGATGGTGCCGGTGTTGATCAGGAGGCCGGCATTGCTGACGCTGCTCTGGGTCCAGCCGGCATTGAGATAGGTGCCCGCACTCTGGACGGAGACCGGTGAGGTCAGGCTGCCGCTGGCGGACAGGAACAGGGTGCCGCCGGCGACGGTGGTCGGTCCGGCATAGGTGTTGGTGCCGGCGAGTTCGAGGGTGCCGAGCCCGACCTTGGTCAGGCCGCCGACGCCGGAGATGGCGTTGGCGAAGCGGCCGTAATAGGCCTGTCCGTTGTAGGTGGTGTTGACGGTCCAGTCGGAGGTGAGCTGGCCCGGGCCGTCGATGGCCTTGCCGAGGTTGAGCAGGCCCCAGCCGAAGGTGGCGTTCGGGGCGTTGGCGGGCCCGTCGCCGAGATGGGTGGCGGTGGTGAACATGGTCTGGGCGATCTGCGGCGCCGTCAGGAACGGGAACGCCTGGAACAGCACGGCTGCAGCACCGGCCACGTGCGGTGCGGCCATCGATGTGCCGCTCTTGAGCCCGTAATTCGGGTCGTTGGGATTCTCACCCGATCCCATTCGGAGGGTTGAGTAGATGTCGACCCCCGGTGCGGACATGCACCAGTTCTTGGCGACGCCGCACAGATTACTGAAATCCGCGACGTTGTTGTTGCTGTCCAAAGCGACCACCGAAACGACGTACCCGTCGAGGCCGGAGAATCTGATCTGACTTTGGTCTACCGGATTTCCCGCATTGTCGACGAAGCGGTACACTCCCGCATTCGCGTTCTCTGGGCTGACATACGGAAAAAGCCCGCCGTTGATCGGGTTTTTATAGCTGGCTTGATTGTAGATCGTATGCTCGTTTCCGGCGGCTCGGACCATGAGCACGCCCTTCGCGGCCGCGTACTTCATGGCGTCGTACTCGGCCTGCGCTCCGCTCAATGTATAGGTCTGGTAGGACGTTCTCTCGTAGCGAAAATCGTCCCCGAAGCTGCCATTCAGAACCCGGGCACCCCGATCTGCCGCATACCGCGTCGCTTCATTGACGTATCTGAGATCGACCGCGGCGAGGATCGTGCTGTCGAAAGCGACGCCCATCATGCCCCGGCCGTCGAAACTCGCCGCCACGGTGCCGGACACGTGCGTGCCATGCCCCCCGATGGGATCATCGGCGGTGGGAAGGTCGGTGTCGCGGAGCCGCGTCTCGCCGGGGATGAAGTTCCGCGACGCCGGCGAGATGCGGCCGATGAATTCAGGGTGTGTCGGGTCGATCCCGCTGTCGACGACAGCCACCAGAACACCGAGGCCCGTGAAGCCGCGCGCATAGGCCGTGGCGGCATCGATCTTGGCCAGCCCCCAATCGGCTCGATACTCCGGCATCCGGATGAAATCCGCTGCCGTCAATCCCGCGGTCGAGGGTGATCGCGCCGGCAGGCTCTGTCCAACCACAGGTCCCAGAGCGAGTGCGAGCACGCCCAGCGAGGCGCCGATCAGCAATCCCATCCGCACACGGCCGCGCTTCCGCGTTCCGGAGCCGATACCTCTGCTCGGATCACAGGATCCGGTCACGGGCCCCGAACCGATATACTGTCGGACCATCGAACTGACCCCGGTCACGCCTGTCGCAAGCTTTGCGCGGGGCTTAGAAAATGCGGCCTCGACGAACTATCACATCGGGGCCACACTCGGCGTCGCGCGCGACAGCTTGAAACGGGGATCCCCCTTTCTGGAACGGATAGCCCCCCGGCAAGTGCGAGCTTGGGCCGAGCGCCGCGGTTCCGTGCGGCCAGATCGGGTCGGAACACCCGCGGGCGCAGCGTTCGATCCCCGCCACGTCGGACGGCTCAGCGTCGGTCCGGATCCGCGAGGCACGCAATCCAGGCGCGTGCGGCCGCCCTGTCCAGCGGCCCCGCGCATGACCGCCGAGCTCCGGAGGAGGTCTCATGCGATTCCTGGGGGCGGCGGCCGTTCGGATCGGCCCGTGCGGTCAGGCGACCGCCCAGAGCAAACCGAAGCGTAGCGGTTCGAAGGACGCACAGGAGCGGAATGGCGTTGTGACACGGCCGGACCATAGGATCGGGATCGCGGCGACCGGCTCGGCTTTCTCGGCGCCGCGACCGGCCCGCTCCCGCCATGCGGCCACAGACACAGGCGGAAGGTTCGCGAGGCGGTAAAGCGGCGGGCCGACGCCCGCCGATACCCCTCCGGTCCCGGCCGCCCGGAGACGGTCGGCGCCGCGCGCGTCATCGTCCGACGATCCTACCAGCGATAGGTGAGCGTCCCGAACACGCTCCGGCGGAACCCCTCGAAGACGTAGCCGGTGTAGAAGCCCGACGTGAAGTACCGCTGGTCGAAGATGTTGTTGGCGTTCACCGACAGGATTGCGCCCTTCCAGGCCGGGTTCAGCTGGGCGAGGTCGTAGTTCAGCGAGGCGTCGACGAGGGCGTAGGCCGGGATGCGATCGACGTTGGTGGCGTCCGTCCGCTCGCCGACGTAGCGCACGCCCGCCCCCGCCCGGAAGCCGGCGAAGGGCGAGTTCAGCGGCAAGGTGTAGTCGGCGAAGAGCGACAGGGTGTTGTCCGGCGCGTTCGGCAGGCGATTGCCGACGAGCGCCGGGTTGGTCGCGTTCCGCGTGACCTTCGTGTCGAGGTGAGCGTAGCCGAAGATCAGGTTGAACCCGTCGAACAGGCTCGCCTTGCCCTCCAGTTCGAAGCCCCGCGACTCCGCCGCGCCGGTCACGATGAAGAAGCCGGGGTTGCGGGGATCGGCCAGGGGGATGTTGGTCTGCGTGATCTCGAAATACGACGCGGTGACGAGCGCGTTGGTGCCGGGCGGCTGCCACTTGACGCCGCCCTCGATCTGGCTGGCCTCGCGGGGCGGCAGCGCCGACCCGTCCGCCCGCTGGCCGGCGATCTGCGGGTTGAACGACGTCGAGTAGGCGGCGTAGGGCACGATTCCGGCGGCGAACTCGTAGCCCAGGGCGGCCCGGTAGCTCAGGGCCGAGAAGTTCTGGTTGTCGACCGTCGTCCGGTTGAGGGTCGCGACCGGCAGGTTCGGGAAGTTGAAGGTGGTCCGGACCTGCTGGTCGACCCAGTCGTTGCGCAGGCTCCCCGTGAGGATGAAGCCGTTCCACTTCATCTGGTCCTGGACATACGCGCCCGTCTGCTGCTGGAGCGCCCGGGTCGAGACGTTCGTGCGCTGCGGGAAGGCGACGCCGAGGTTGTAGACCGGATTGTACAGGTCAATCAGGCGGTTCGCGGCGATCGTCGGGTAGCCGTTCGGGAAGGTCCGCGCGTCGCGGCGGTAGTAGTTCTGGAAGCCGACGCCGAAGACGACGTCGTGCTGGATGTCCCAGGTGTCGAAGCGCCCCTGGATATAGTTGTCGGTCAGGAGCCCCTGGCTCGACTGGTCGCGCAGGTACGGGAAGACCGAGACGGCGAGGAAACCGGGCGGCGTGAAGGCCGGGCTGGCGCCGACCGCGTCGAACTTCGAGGTGGTCTCGTAGGCCCGGAAGGCCGAGTGCAGCAGCCATCCCGGCGCGAAGCTGTGGTCGAGGATGTAGCCGATCTCCTTGTTCTCCAGGAGGCCGGTGTTGAAGTTCGGCTGCCCGACGAAGGGGCTGCGCGGGAAGAATCCGCGCGCGCTCGGCAGGATCGAGCCGACGATCGGCAGGCTCTGCTCCGAGCCGCCGCCGCGGTACTCGGCGTACTTGCCCAGCACCGTGAGCGACGTGTCGGCGTCCGGCCGCCAGGTCAGAGCCGGGGCGATGAAGGTCCGGTCATCCGGCGTGTACTTGACCTGGCTGTCGGCGTTGCGGACGAGGCCGGTCACCCGGTAGGCGAATTGCGGCGCCCCCTCGACCGGGCCGGACAGGTCGAAGCCGGCCTGGACGCGCCCGTAATTGCCGCCCTGGATGAACACCTCGTTGAACGGCACGAAGGTCGGGCGCTTCGAGACGAGGTTGATGATGCCGCCCGGCTGGCCCTGGCCGTAGAGGACCGAGATCGGCCCCTTCACGACGTCGATGCGCTCGTAGGCGTAGGGCTCGATGTTCTGGTCGAACGAGTTGAAGCCGTAGCGCAGGCCGTCCTCGTAGACGCTGTCGAAATTGTTGGCGTTGAACCCGCGCAGCGTGAAGGTCGGACCGCCCTGGCCGCCGGGATAGTCGACGGCCTGGACGTTGGGCGTGTAGGCGACCGCGAGGTTGACGTCCTGCACGCCCCGGACATTCAGCTCGTCGCGGGTGATGACGCTGACGGTGGCGGGCGTTTCCAGGATGGAATCGTTGCCCTTCGAGCCCGCCGTTGACCGGGTCGCGACGAAGCCCGTCGTCCCGAAGGTCGGCTGCTGGGCCTCGACCGAGAGCTCGTCGAGGGTGACCGACGCGGCGGCCGCCCCGACCGGCGTCGGCGCGTTCGAATCCCCCGGCGGCAGGGACGCCTGGGCGTAGCGCGGGTTCACGAGCGTGATCGTCGCGTGCTTCGCCGCGCGGTAGGTCAGCCCCGTCCCGTCGAGCAGCTGCGTCAGCGCCTCCAGGGGCAGGACGTCCCCCTCGACGCCCCGCGTCGCGAGGTTCTCGGTCAGCGCCGTCCGGTAAGCCAGCGACAGGCCCGTCCGCGCGATGAGGCTCGCCAGGGCCGGCTCGAGGGGGCCGGGCGCGATCGAGAGCCGGACGCGCCGCTCCGAGAGCGCGCGCGGCGGCGCGGCATCGCCAGTCGCGACGGGCACGATGTTGAGCCGCTCGCCCGCCCGCACGAAGGTCGGGGTGATCGAACGGTCCTGCGCGGCCGACGCCTGCCCGAGCGCGATCAGGGACGCGCTCGCCAGGGCCGCACCGCGCCATGGACCGCCCGGCGCGCGGCCGAGCGTGCCGCCAAGATCCCACACCGCCATTCATGCCCCCGTTCCGCGGAGGGCGGCGCGCTCGGCGCGCGCTCCGTGGCCCTCACGGACAAACGACAATCGAGGCGCGAAACTCCTGACCTCCCCGCGTCGGTTTTTTCGCCTCGTCAGGCCGGCCGCCTGACGAGGACGAGGTACGGAGTCAGGCGCGTGACGCGCAGGCCCATCGTCGCGGCCAGAACGTCGAGCGCGTCGTCGGTGTCGCGGATGTCGAGCGTCCCGCTGAAGCGCTGCGCGCCGAGCCCCGAACCGAGCAGGACGATGCGCCCGCGCCGATAGCGGTTCAGGTCGGCCACGACCGCGGCGAGGGGCTGCCCCGTGACGACGAGCTTGCCCTCCCGCCACGCCGTGGCGCGCCCCACATCGCCGCGCTCGACCATCAGATGGCCGTCGGCGCTCCGGAGGGCGACCTCGCCGGCTCCGATGGTCACGGCGCCCGCGGTCGTCGACGCGTCCACGCGCCCCTCCGCCACGCCGACCGGTTCGGTGTCCCCGCCGGCCCGGACGAAGAAGCGCGTCCCCACAGCGCGCACCCGCAACCCGCCGCCGTAGACCACGAAGGGTCGGGCGCTGTCGGGCACGACATCGAACACCGCCTCGCCGCGCAGCAGGTGGACGTCGCGCGCGGCGGCCGTGAAGTGCAGGGCGAGCGCGGTGTCGGTGTTGAGGGCGGCGCGGCTGCCGTCGGGGAGCCGCGCCGTCTCGATGTCCCCGATCCCGGTCCAGACGTCGGCGCGGACACGGTCGAGGATCCCGCTCTCGTAGGTGATGAATCCGGACAGGCCCAGCGCTGCCGCGAGACCGACGAGGCGCGTCGGCGGCGGCCGCCTGCGCCGGCGCGTATCGGGCACGCGCCCGGCGATGCCCCGCCACACCTCCATCTCCGCGTAGGCCTCGGCGTGGGCCGGGTCGGCGGCGCGCCAGGTCTCGAAGTCTGCCCGGTCGGCGTCGGTCGCGTCGGGGGAGGACAGGCGAACCACCCAGAACGCGGCCCGCGCGTAGATCGGGTCGTCGGCGGCCTCGTCGTCGCCCGCGGGCTTGCGCTCCTCCTCCATGTCGACCCGCTGCCCGCTCCGCCCGTCCGACCTATGAAGACCATCGAGGCCGCGAACTTCTGACGTGCCCGATCAGAAAAACTCGTGACACGCGCGACGAATGTGCAGCAGCGCCTTGATGAGGTGCTTCTCGACCATGTTGCGGCTGACGCCGAGACGGACGGCGACCTCCCCGTTCGAGAGGCCCTCGACGGTGCTGAGCAGGAACGCCTCCCGGCAGCGCGGCGGCAGCCCGTCGATCGTGGCCGCGACGAGGCGCAGCTGCTCGCGGGCGATCACCTGCGTCTCGGTCTGGGCGTGCCCGTCCACGACGCTCGACAGTTCGAGATCGGTCATGGATCGGAAGAGGCGCGCTTCGAACCGGCGGCGCTTGCCGAGATTGGCGGCGACGTTGCGCGCGAGGTGGAACAGGAAGAGGCGCGGATGCTCTAAGTCGGTGGTCGTGAGTGCTTTGACGAGGCGAAGATACGTCTCCTGCGCGGCGTCGGCTGCGTCGGCAGGGTTCCCGAGTTTGCGAAGAAGGAACCGCTGGAGGTTCAGGTTCTCACTGCGATGTAGGGCATCCAATGATACCGCCGCCATAACTCCAATCCTCAGGTGCCTCGCCGACGCACACGAGCGCGCGGCGCCGACCGATTAGACTGTCGCGCCGAGGATAGACGCAAGCGTTCTGAACGCTTTTAGCCGATCTAAACTGATGCACCTGCTCTCAGCCAAACGCTTGTTCGGCCGCAGCGAAACAGCGATGCGAATGCAGGGCCTTGAACTGGAATAGTTCTAGTAGGACGGCTGTTTTCCATGTTCTGTTGCAAATCTGCGGCATGGATCGGGGCATGCCGGTGGCGTTCTGGGACCCGGCTTCGCGCCGTTCGTGGTCGAGACGCGCTCAGCGTCCCGGGGCGGCCTTCTGTCAGACGTCGAACGCCCACGTCCTCGACATGGTGCTCGAACCCGGCCGATCGCGGAGCCGCCCGTTCCGGCCACGCACCTTCGCCTCGCAACGCGGCCTGCACTCTGGCGCTGCGAGGGTCTGAAAAGGGTCGGACTTGGTCCGTGCGGCTATTATCCGCTTCGCTACATCTGCCGTCCCACAGCAAAAATGGCGGCATTCCACCCGGAGCCGCCCTTCAACTGTCGGCCCATCTCAGACGGCTACGCCCGTGGTGGGGAAGCCGACAGGCGGACGTTCTGATCTCCTGGCCGTATCATGGAGGTGCGGTGCGTGACGGCGATGATGGTCAACCCGTCAACAAGGTCACGTAAGCCGTCCATGATGTGCCGCTCGGTCTCGTCGTCGAGGGCCGAACTGGCTTCGTCCAGAACGAGAATCGCCGGTTCGCCGTAGAGCGCCCGCGCGATGGCGATGCGTTGCCGTTCACCGCCCGACAGCTTGAGGCCCCGTTCGCCCACGACGGTCTCAAACCCTTCCGGCATGGCCTCGATGCGCGTGAGGATGGAGGCCTGCGCGGAGGCCCGGCGGAGGCGCTCCGCGTCGAACGGACGGCCCAGCACGATGTTGGCCGACAGCGTATCGTTGAGCAGTGTCACCTCTTGCGGCACGACGCCGACATGGTTGAACCAATCATCGCTCGCGATGCGAGTCAGGTCGGTTCCGTCGGCGAAGATGTGGCCGCCGCTCGGTTGCAATCCCTTCAACAGCAGGCGAACGACGGTTGATTTGCCTGCACCGGTCTCACCCGTAAGGAAGGTCGGCGTGCCGCGGCGAGCGACGAAGGAGAGGTCGGCAACGCCACGACCATTGGCGTAGCGAAAGCTGACGTTCTCGAAAGCGACGATGCCGAGGGACGGCCGGTAGGGCAGCGGATCGGCGGGCTCGAGCTCTTCCGGTGCTCTCCACATCATCGCTAAGGGCCGGAAGCGGGCCGCTGCTTCGACCGACTCCTTGATGGCCATGCCGACCATGTGGAACGGCTCATTCAACTGGATCAGCAACGTGTTGAAGAGCACGATGCCGCCGATCGAGATCAGGCCGCCCTCGAACCGGGGGACGAGGATCAGGAACGTGACCGTCAACTGCAAGGCTGCAGCGATGCCCAGAAGCCCACAGAAGGCGCTGCTCACCAGCGCGTAGCGCCGCAAATTCGCGAAGGCGTCACCCGCGCTGGCAGTAAAGCGCTCGGTGATCCATCGTTCGCCGCGTGTCTGGCGCAGGGTGTCGATGACGGCGATGGCGTTGCCGACCAGGCGCGCATTGGCCTGACTTTGATTCATCGCCTCATTGAGAGCGGGTTTGACTTTGCCGATACGC
This sequence comes from Methylobacterium sp. yr668, assembly GCF_900116245.1. Classification (NCBI taxonomy): domain Bacteria; kingdom Pseudomonadati; phylum Pseudomonadota; class Alphaproteobacteria; order Hyphomicrobiales; family Methylobacteriaceae; genus Methylobacterium; species Methylobacterium sp. yr668. The sequence goes on from NZ_FOZY01000018.1 coordinate 8,793, forward strand.
GTGTAGTCGAGCGCGATCACGACCACGCCGTAGATGAATATGATCAGGGCTATGTCCCAGCTGACGAGGTTGCCGAGGACTAGGACGCTGAAGGCGATCTGGACGCATCCAGGGAGCAAGCCTCCGAGCCCAAGCTGGGTGATGAGGTTCAGCGTCTGGGTTCCCTGCTGACGGGCAGTCCCGATCTCCGCGGCGTTGTGCTCCAGGAAGAAGGCTGGCGTCTTGTGTAGGAGGCGCGCAAAGAAGGCCGTATTTGCAATGAACGATAGACGCTCCGCGCAAAGCACGATCAGGAACCGTGATCCAATGCCCAGAGCTTTCGCGCATCCGAACAGAAATGCGTAGGACATGAGGAGCGGGAGCGCGTCGGACCGCACTTGTCCGCGGGCCAGATCGTCGACGGCGCGTGAGAAAAGGTACGGAGCCGAGATCGAGGCCAATGCACCGAGCAAACTGGCCGAGATCACCGCGATGGTCGTCAGGCGGGCGTCACGCCAGTAGGCTCGCAGCAACGCGTTCAGAATCGATATCATTCGAAATTGCCAAGGAAAATCCTGAGGGCGATTTTCGAATCCCTCGCAAGCTTGAGGAATGCAAGATTTTTCGCGGCAACCCGCGACTGGATCTGTCCGCCGCGATGCATCCGCCGTCCGGGAGAGGACGGGCAAACAGCCAACTATCCCGGATAGTCGTCCTGTTCTGCCCTATGACCGGATGACGATCGAATACCCGATATCAACACGCTACATGTCCGGCGCGGGATACATCACATACTGCCATGCCAATCGATTATCCCTCACGCAATCCGGAAATTCGACCTGCTCCGATCCAAGCATCAATACAAGTTCTATTTTTCGGAAAACCGGAATGAACCAATAGGACCTGAGTACGAGAGCACCGCTTGACGCAGATCTGCACGCGATTCAATTGGGTTTCCCATCTTCCGCGATGTCCGCCGTGAGCGGGCCGGCGGCCATTTCCTCGATGTGTTCAATCGCGGCTTTCAGACTTATGAACGCGCCCAGCGGGCCGCGCAGGTGTACGACTATCTTTCGCCGACTGATCGGGGTGCCGTCCGCGCTGGGCTCGGAGAGCATCATCTCGAGGGCGAGGCGACCGACGCCTCCTCCGACGCCATGCGTCGATGTGGCTTCGAAGTAGATGACAGGAGCTTCGAGAGTACCTTCGACCTCACTGGGGACGATCGGAACGGAGCTGATCTTGGGACGGCTGGTCAACGGTGTGTCTCCGGTGTTGGCCGCGTCGATGGTGCAACCGGCCACATTGAGCACGCCATGCGGGCGTGCGCCTTCGCCGATGTCCTTCCATCGCTGCCTGTTCGACCTCCTCTGTCGCGTGCCAACGGTCGCCCGACAGAGCCACGATGCGCCCCTATTCAAAAGTGTCGGGACGATCACCGTCTCCCTGAGAGAGCGAACAGAGGACGAGCGTCACTCGGATCGAGAGGCGGACCGTCGATCCTGAGCAGCAAATGCTCCGGCGATGGCACCGCCCCACCCTCCACTTCGAGAGTTCCGCTCACGGGATGACAAAGGGATCCTCGAAGCCGTCGGGATACGTCGAGCAGGCCGGGGCGTCATTGAGCTTGCGACACGGCCATTGCGATCGGGTAATTCGATCGACGAGCTCGAAACGAGAACCGGTCCAGTGGACGAAGCCGAAGTGGGCCCAAGGGCCCGCGGCCTTCGGATCGTCCTTCTCGAGTGGTGGCGAGTCAGGATCGAATTCCATGATCCAGCGCATGGTGGGCGCATAAGGCAGCTTGTCGTCGAGCAGAAACAGGACGCTGCCGCCGTACTTCGTCTGACGCACGCGGTCGTCGGAGCTCAGGACCGGATCCGTCGGCAGCACGTCCGCACTGACATCCCGCAAGGCGCCGTCGGCAGCGAACCGAAAAGCCTTCCGACCCATGCCGTTGTGGCAATCCAACCCCGCCTCACCCTCGTCGCATCGTACGGGCCAGATCAGGTACACGGTGTCTCGGGGGTCCGCTCCCTCGAAGCTGCGGACCATGAACGCGCCGGCCCCCAGCGTGAAGTCAGGACGGCGCCCGAAGCCGGGAGCCGCCAGATAAAAAGCTTTGCGCAGATCCTCACGGCGCGTGTCACGTTCGAGGTCGAACGCTCGGACAGGGAGGGCCAAGACAGCGTGTGCCACATGCTCAGGAGCCGGGCCGAAGCAGTAATCGTCGAAATGAAGCCCGAGGAACGAGGTCCCTCCGCCCGCGTCGTGGGGCTTGCAGATCGCCCCCATGGTCCGCCCAACCTCGAGGGGCATCCACGGACTTGGCATGATCGCCGGGACCCGAGGAAAGACGGGTTCGGCGTCAAACAGCTTCATGGCCGCGGGACGCACGATGGCCCCACGTGCGTCACCCAGTCCCGGAGCATGCCCTCGCGCGCACCCAATGCTGTAAAATCCGACCAGTGATGCGGCCACAAAGAGATGGGATAAGGACTTCATCCGACGACCTCGTCGCACGTCCGCGAATAAGCGACGTCACCAGCTATGGTTCAGCAGGAACTCGGCCCTGTATGGTAGGCGAATGTTAGGCTTGCTCATTGCCGCGAGCCACCAGCGTTCCCGCTCTGACTTCGGCAACCGTCGCAGACCCGTCGGACAAACCCGAGTCCGCGCAGCGCAAGCGCCTGTGTTTCTGTACGCCGCGTAACAGGCGTCGTCACGCCACGGCGATGAGCTAGTCCGCTGGACAAGCCCACAGAGGTCTATGGTTTTGCGGGCCTGCGCCGTCACCCGCAGTGAACCGCGGCGGCTTTCCCGGAGCCTGTCCGGTTCAGGTCAGGCACCCAAGGCTCGGACCTCGGCTTCGGCAGAAGCGGCGGGTTTCCGTCTCGGCGGGAGGCAGCGTGCCGATCGGTTGGAGCGGCCGCCGGTGGTTGAACCAGTCGACCCATTCGAGGGTGGCGTACTCGACCGCCTCGAACGAGCGCTCAAGATCTCACGCCGCAGCGTCCATCGCGCCCTACAGGACGCAGCATTATCGGAATCGCTCGGGCCGTCCCCGCCCCTCGAATGACTGGTCGGGCCGCTCGCGCCCCTCGTGTGACTGTACCATCGGGCTCCAGAAGCCATCCGGCGACCAACTGTGCGGCTGCACGGGAACATGCCCGCCGTCCCAGTTGCGAGGCCTCATGTCAGCGATCAGCCTCGACCCAGTGTCGTAGCGGTACATCTCACGGCGGTCGCCATCGGCGCGGCGTCGCACCGCGCTCAGGTCCGTGGTGATGTCGATGGGAGCCATCTTCCGGGAAGCGCTGCGCGGCGCGCACTTCGCGGTCACGGGCTTCGCATCGAAATAGTCACGGTAATCCCCGTACGACTCGACCGCCATCGCGCCGACCGTCGATCCGAGAAGTATGGCGGCTGCGAGCAACGTCTTCACTATCCCACACCTTCTGCATGCACGGTGGCGTCTAGCAGATCCGCGTTTACGTCGGCCCGCCGAACTGTGTAGGATTGTAGGCGACCTTCCAGAGATTGCGGTGACGTGCAGCACAGGCCGGATGCCGCTCAGGCCGCACGAAGGCGCGGCTCTCCAGCTCTCACGCGGCTCCTGATTTTGCTCCGCCGCGCATCCCGATCTTCCTGGCGCAGGGCAGCACGGACAACCGCGTGCTGCCGCGGGTGACCGAGGAGTATCACGCGCGGCTGTGCCGAGCCGGCAGCCGGGTCGAGTTCGACCGCGTGCCTGGCGTGGGACATCTGTCGATGGCCAAGGACGCTGCGCCGGCGGCCCTCGACCGGATCGGTGACCGCTCCGCCGACGTGCGGGCACCGAGCGAGTGCGGCGAGCCTTGACCGCCGGACGGCGCCCTTTAGGGTCGGGTCTCTCCGCTGGGCGAATTCGAGACTGAGGTGATACCGCCTCAGGATATGCGACCGAGCGAGCCACGTGGCGCGGGAGGCGGGTCCATGACGGACATTCTCATCGTCGGCGCGGGGCCGGTCGGTCTGACCATGGCGGCGGAGCTGGCCCGCTACGGCGTCGGAGTGCGCCTGATCGACCGCGCCCCGCACGCCACGGAGACCTCGAAGGCCCTCGTGGTCTGGTCGCGCACCCTCGAACTCATGGATCGCATGGGTTGCACGCGAGCCTTCCTGGATGCGGGACTGCGCGCTCCCGGTGCCTCGATCCGCAGCGGCGGCAAGGTGCTCGGCAGCCCGCGCCTGGAAGGCGTGGCGAGCGCGTACAACTTCGCCTTGATGATCCCACAATGCGAGACGGAGCGCCTGCTCGCCGCGCACCTGGGCGCCTTCGGCGTCGAGATCGAGCGTCAGGTCGAGCTGGTCGACTTCGCCGAGACGGCAGACGGCATCGACGCGCGCGTGCGACACGCCGACGGGCGCGAGGAGACGGTGAGGACGCCGTGGCTGATCGGCTGCGACGGTGCTCACAGCACGGTCCGGCACAAACTCGGCATCCCGTTCTCCGGCTCGGCGCAGGGGGACGACTGGCTGCTCGCCGACGTGCGCCTCGAGGGGCCCGCCGCACCGCCGGCGGACGAGATCGCGACCTACCTGCACCGTGACGGCCCCTTCGTCGTCTTCCCGATCCCGGGCGGTCGGGCGCGCGTCATCGCGACGGTGGGCAAGGCGGATGCGGCGCACCCGCGGCCGGAGCCCACCCTCGACGACGTGCAAGCCCTCGTCGATCAGCGCGCCGGCGGCGGCTTCCGCGTGTCTGACCCGGTCTGGTTGACGCACTTCCGCATCAACGAGCGCAAGGTCGCGGATTACCGGCGCGGGCGCGCCTTTCTCGCCGGCGATGCGGCGCACATCCACAGTCCCGCAGGCGGACAGGGGATGAACACCGGTATGCAGGACGCGGTGAACCTCGCCTGGAAGCTGGCGATGGTGGTGCGCGGTCAAGCGAGCGCGTCCCTGCTCGACAGCTACAGCCCAGAGCGCAGCGCGGTCGGGGAGCTGGTCCTGCGCAACGCGACCCGGCTGACCGACATGGCGACGCTGTCGAACCCGGCGGCGCAGACGGCGCGCAACCTCGCGCTGCGCTTCCTGCTCGGCCTCCATGTCGTCCGCGACCGGATGGCGACGCAGCTGAGCGAGATCGAGATCGCCTATGCCGACAGCCCGCTCTCCCTCGGACACGGCGCCGGGGCGCGTTGGGAGCCTGCTGCCTACGCGGGACCGCCCCCGGGCGCCGGCAGCGAGCCGCGCTTCGTCCTCTATGCGGCGGACGCGACGCGTGGGGCTGAACTGATCGAGCGCTTCCCCGGCCTGCTCGAACCGACGCGTCGGTCGCTGCCGAGCGGTTCCGACCTCATCGTTGTCCGACCCGACGGCTATATCGGTCTGGCTGCGAGGGACGGCGCGTGGGAGACCGCCGAGCAGTATCTGCGAGCCCTCGCGTAAGGTCCGAGCACCACCTGCTCCGCGCTCGTCTTCAGACCTCGCCGCATGCCCGACTCCTTCGGTCCTGGCCGATCCTCTCAATCAGCCCGGTCCAGAGCCAGTCGGTCAGGTCACACCGGCCTGTCCGTCACGCCCGCTTCGTCACCTCCGCCCACGCGACGTCCCTGGAATGGTCCACGTCGCGCTCAGAAGCGCAGCTGCATCCGAGCAGTCCCCGCATGCGAGAGGAAGTGATCGCCGACTTGACCCTGATACTCGCCGGTCACCTCGATGCCGCCACCGAGGCTGATCTGAAAGCCCAGCCCCATCTCGCCGAGGCGATCGGGGATCGACGATTCCGTAGCGAACAGGCCGAGAGCGCCGGTCCCCTGGAAGCTCGCCCGACCGGTGAAATGGTCGTCCGAGAGGAGCGTCACGCCGAGGATACCGTAAGGCCGGATCCAGCGCCCCGCATCGAGGTCGATCCGGCCGCCGATCTCCAGCATCGGGCTGAACGCCACCAGCGTCTTGGCGACCGGTCGCATGTCGAGGTTGAAGCCGGGGGCCCCGGTCTCTGAATAGGCGGGACTGTAGCTGTAGAGCAGATCCAGATCCGCGTAGGGCTTGAGATACCAATCGCCGAACAGGACTTGGTAGCTTGCCCGCAGCCGCCCGCCCGCCGAGAGGATCCCGGACTTGCTGCGCGCCGTGGCCGTGGCGCCGCCGAAGTCGATCAGGCGCCTGTTCTCGGCCCAGGAATAGCCGAGATTGGCCGATGCCGCGAGCAGCCAAGGGCCGATCTGGTGCTTGAGCGCCGCCGAGACATCGCCGGCATCGCTGGTCGTTCCGGTGATCCGGTCGGGATCGCTCTGGATGGCGCGGGTGTAGGCGCCGGTCAGACCGAAGAACCAGTCAGGGGCGAACTCGGTCTGGAGGCCGGTCTGGTAGCTGAGGGCGGTCTGGCGATAGCCGCCGTCCTCCGCGGTCGCGGAAAGGGTCGTGTGGGCGCTCGTGATCCGCCCCCAGACACACTCGCCCTCACGCAGGAGCGTGCCGGTGCCGCTGAAGGCCGGACAGCTCATGGCCCGCTGAAGACCTTTGCGGGTGTCGAGCGTCCGGTCGGTCAGGCTGTCCTGGTTGGACTCGGGCTTCAACTCGTCGAGGGCGGCGGCGTAGGCCTTCTGGCTGTCGACCGAGAGGAAGCGCCCGTAGAGCGTTCCGAGCTGCCTGGTATTGCCGTCCCAGGCATCTTGCAGGCCCTGCGCGACGCTGCGCTGGTCCGGCGTGAGCGTGACGCCCGTCGGCTCCGTGAACCGGGCTCTCGGGACCAGGGAGAGGGTGTCGCCCGACGCGACGATCGACCAGGAGATCGGAACCGCGCCGGAATGGAGGCTGCTGCCGACAGCCATGGCGCCGCTCTCCAAGACCTGACCGGCCCGGAGGAAGGCGTACCGGCCGGGCAGCAGCCCATCGATCAGGTGCGGCTCGACGAGGCCCTTCAGCGATGCGGTGCCGGTGACGGTGAGGAGATCGGCGCGCAGGGCCCCCTCCGGGGCCAGGGGCGCCACGTCGACGAGCATCCGCCCGTACGCGCTCTGCTCGAAATTGCCGGTCACCGTCGCTCGGGCGACCTTGCCGACGCCGCCGATGTCGAGGGTGGCGCTGTTGTGCAGGCGGCCGTTCGGCCCCAGGGCGATGACGCCTTCGGGTCCGGTGCGCAGGATCGCCGAGGTGCCACCCGTGTTCTGGAAACCGCCGTTGACGAAGGTGACGCCCCCCGCCTGGCCGGCGGCCAGGTCCACGTCGCCGATCACGGTGCCGTAATTGTTGATCTCGCCGGCGGAGAACGCGCCGACGATGGCCCGGCCCGAAGCCGCGCTGACCACGGCGCGCCCGCCGATCACGATCGTAGTGGAGCGCCCGCCGTCGATGCGGATCGCCGCTCCGGTGCCGCTGCCGCCCGTGACGAGGCCGTTCACCTGGAGGTTGATCCTGCCGCCCCGCTCCGGGTCGGGTTCGAGGCTCCCGTCGGTGCGTTGGACGCCGGACTGGACGAAGATCGCGTTCGCGTCGCGGCCCGACGCGATGATCGATCCGGACGACGCGACGGAGATGTCGCCGCCCTTGCCGGTCGCGTTCAGACGGCTCTGACCCGACGCCCCGGCGGCCGGGCCGGCGAGGTCCAGGAGCAGGCCGCCGCCGCCTCCGAGGCTCTGGGCGAGGAGGCCGTGGGACTGGGCGCCCGACGTGCGGATCGCGCTGCCCTCCTCCAGCGTCACCCGGATCGTCCCACCGTTGCCGCCGGACCCGTCGCGCAGGGCGTAGGGCACCGCGTATCCCATCGCCTGGTGCGCGCCGCCGTAGCCACCGCCGCCGCCGATCGACTGCAGCAGCAGCGCCGGCGCCGCGTCGCCGACGGTGGAGACCTGCGCGCCCGCGGTCAGGCTCACCCCAACCGGGCCGCCGCTCCCCGAGGCGCCGCCCGCGCCGCCGATCCCGAACGTGTAGCGGTGGCCGCCCGGGCCGGCCGCCACCGAGGCGAGACCGCCGCCACCGCCGATGCTCTGCGCCAGGATGCCCACCGCCCCGAAGCCCGTCGTGGCGACCGTGCCGGATTGCACGATCGTCACGCCGCCACCATCGCCCGCCACGCGCCCGGAGCCGCCGAGCGTCAGGCTGCCGGATCTCTCGGAGACGCCGGCCGGATCCTCCGGTGGGGCGATCCGCTCGATGTCGAGCGCGGCGAGCAGGGCGTCCGCCAGCGCCTGGGCGTCGCTCTTCGTCCCGCCCTTCGTCTCGCTCTTGGTCTGGCTCTGAACCTGGCTCGCGGCCGGCTCCTTGGATGATTCCGTCCTCTCCGCCGCAGCGGCGGGGGTGTCGGCGTCGGGGGTGTCGGCGTCGGCCTCGGCGGAGGGCGCCGAGAAGCTTCCGCCACCGCCGCCGATGCTCTGGGCGACGACGGCATGCGCCTCGGCCCCGGCGGTGGTCACCGAGCCGCGGTTATCGACCCGGACAGATCCGCCCCGGGCGCCGGTTCCTCCCGATCCGCCGACGGTCAGGTTGAGCGTCAGGCCCTTGTTCGCTTGGCTGCCGGCGACCGTGGCGCCGACGCCGTTGCCGCCGCCGCCGCCGATGCTCTGCGCGTAGAGGCCGTAGGCGGCATCGTCCGCGGTGGCGACGGAACCGGTGTTCACGATCTTGGCCGTGCCGCCGATGTTGCCGCTGCCGCCCGTGCCGCCGAGCGTCGCCGTCACGGTCGTCCTGTTGGTCGCCTCCGCGTAGGCGAGGCCACCCTGGCCGCCGCCGCCGCCGATGCTCTGCGCCAGGATGCCGTGCGCGCCGATCCCCATCGTCCGGACGGTGCCGCCGTTCTCGACCGAGACGCTACCGCCGTTCCCACCCTGCGCGCCGCTCCCGCCGAGCGACAGGGTGAACGCCACGTCGGGCAGCTTGGTGGCGCCCTTCTTCTGCGCGTCCAGATAGCTCGAGACGCTGCCGCTGTAGGACTTGAGCGCCTTGCCGAAATCCGAGCTCTTGAGCTGATCCGCCAGGCCCTTGTACGTGTCGCTGGACTTGATGTCCTTCAGGAATCGACCGAGATCGTCCTTGTTCTCCTTGTCCTTCGCCCACTCCTGGTAGGCGGCGACACCGATCGTCTTCTTGATCTGCGTCCAGATCGTTCCGACGGTGTCGGGGTCGGAAACGTCACGCGCCGCGACGCTGCCGCCCATGCCGCCGCCGCCGCCGACGCTCTGCGCCACGATCCCGTGCGAGCCGTCGCCGCTAGTCGCGATCACGCCGGCGGCGGCATTGGTGACGGTCACGTCCCCGCCGCTGCCGCCGCTGCCGCCCTGGCCGCCGAGTGTCAGGCCGACGGTGAGCTTGCCGACGGCCGATCCGGACACGGTGCCGCCGTTGCCGCCGCCCCCGCCGATGCTCTGCGCCTCGATGCCGTGGGCGTTCGACCCCCCGGTCGTGATCGCGCCCCGGTTCGTCACCGTGACCGCGCCGCCGACATTGCCCTTGCCCTTCCCGCCGCCGATCGTCTCCGTCACCGAGAGGGTATCGGCGATCGGAAGCTTTCCGACGAGGCCGTTCAGGGTCTTGTCGAAGGAGAAGCCGGGGGCCGCGAGGCTCGCGGCGTTGCCGCCGTTGCCGCCGCCCCCACCGATGCTCTGCGCGAGGATGCCGACCGCGCCGGCTCCCCCGGTGGTGACGCTGCCGGACTGCGTGACCGTGACCGCGCCGCCGATCCCGGCGACGCCCGCGGTGCCGCCGACGCTCCGCGCCACCGTGACGTTCTGCTTGAGGCTCAGGCTGTTGCTCGTCGCGGTCGCGCCCCCGCCATTGCCGCCGCCCCCGCCGATGCTCTGGGCCTGGATGCCGATCGCGCCGTCCCCGGACGTGCGCACCGCGCCGCTATTCGCGGCGGTGACGGTGCCGCCATTGCCGCCGCCGCCGCCCGTCCCGCCCAGCGTGGAGGTGGCGGACACGGCCATCTGGCCCGGCGGGGCGACCGCCAGCGCGTAGGCGGCGGCATCGCCGCCGATCCCGCCGCCGCCGCCGACGCTGAGGACCAGCAGCCCCGCGGCCGCGTCGCCGTAGGTGGTGACCCGGCCGGCATTGATCACGCCCGCCGGGCCGCCGTTGCCGCCGTCGCCCCCCGAGCCGCCGATCGCGGTGGAGAAGGCGAAGCTCGGCAGCGACTGCCCGCTCGGCGTGGCCAGGGGCGTCGTGATCGCCGTCGCGCTGGCCAGGCCGCCGACGCCGCCGCCGCCGCCGATGCTGAGGACGGCCAGGCCGTCCGCCCCGAGACCGGCGGTGGTCACGGTGCTGCTGCTCTCGATGCGGGCCTCGCCGCCGTTGCCCCCCTTGCCGCCGGATCCGCCGATCGCCCACGAGGCGGAGAGCGCCGCGCCCACCGCGATGCTCCTGACGTCGCCGCCGGCGCCGCCGCCGCCGCCGATGCTCTGCACCAGCACGGCCGTCGATCCCGCCCCGCCGGTCTCGATCGCGCCGGCCCGGCCGGTGAAGCGCGCGAGACCGCCATCACCGCCGCCGCCGCCGCTGCCGCCCAGGCCGACCGCGAAGAAGGCCCCGGCCGGGAAGGCGCCGCCACCGCTGCCGCCGCTGCCACCGATGCTCTGCACCAACGCCCCGAAGGCCGAGTCGCCCTCGGTCGTGATCCGGCCACCCGCGTTGACGATCTCCGCGGTCCCGCCCGCGCCCCCGGTCCCGCCGGCCCCGCCGCGGCCGAACCAGAGCGAGATGCCTCCGGCCCCGCCGCCGCTCCCGGGCGCCACGTCGAGGGCCGCGAGCGGCAGGGCCGAGAGGGCGCTGCCGCCGCCGATGCTCTGCGCCACGAGGCCGGTCGCCCCGGCACCGGACGTCGTCACCGTCCCGCTGTTGGTCAGGGTCACCGATCCGCCCGGGGCGGCATCGCCCCCGCCGCCGCCGCCGAACACGCCGCCGCCGCCCTTGCCGCCCGGCCCGCCGACCGATTGCGCCACGAGGCCCAGGGCGTAGTCGCCCGCCGTGACGATCGTGCCGCTCTGGGTCACCGTCACGGTCCCGCCGTCACCGCCCCGGCCACCGGGCCGGCCGCCGGCATCGGGCTGTATCCCGCCGTCGCCACCGATGCTCTGGACGAGGCCGCCGAGGGCAGAGTCGCCGGAGGTCCGGATGGTCCCGGCCATGTCGAGGCGCGCGGTGCCGCCCGCGCCGCCCGGCGTCACGAAGGGGTTGCTGTAGAAGGTCCCGGACCCGCGGATCGAGCCCGCGCCGCCGATGGACTCGACGATCACCGCGGTCGCCCCGACACCGTCGGTCGTCACCTGCCCGGAGCGTGTCACCGTGAGCGCGGCCGCGCCGCCGGCGCCGCCCCGTCTGGAGGCGGTCTGGTCGGCGTCGGTGCCCCCGCGGCCGGCATCGCCGCCGACCGCACTGACCCGGACCCCCAGGAAGGCCTGCCCCTCGGTCGCGACGCGGGACGACAGGGTCAGGGTCGCCGGCCCGGCATCGCCGCCGGCGCCGACATCCTTCTGGGCGTCGCCGCCGTTCCCACCCCGGGAGAAGACCCAGAACCGCGGGATCGGCCGGAACTGGAGCTGGGAGACGCGGGCGCGCGTCGTGTAGCCGACCTGATCCCCCTCTCCGCTCACATCCTCTCCGAGCGTCACCGCGACGGCACCGCCGCGCCCGCCGCTCGCGCCCGGGACGGATGCCAGCCCCGGGATCGCGTCGCCTCGCCCGCCCGCTCCGCCCACCGAACCGGTCCGGATCGTCGCGGCGAGGTCGTTGCCGGCGGCCGCGGCATCGACATTGATCAAGGACAGGTCAGGGCCGTCGGCACCGGCCGTCGCGACGACATTCGACGCGATGACGTTGGCTCTACCATCGCGGCCGCTGGTGGCGGTCACCACCTCGGGCCGAGGTCGCTCCGCGGCGCGCGCCGGCAGGTCGAGGACCAGGACCAGGACCAGGCCGGTGCTGGCCGCGACGACGAGCCGTCCGCCATCGCGGATCTTCCGGTCGCGGCGTGGGACACAGAGCTGACCTGGCCGGTGACCCATCAGGAACGCGTCTCTCTGCGCCGCTGTCTCAAGAAAAAAATCCGGGCCCTCGCGGCTCAGGGCACCCAGCGATCGTCCACACGAAGTTTTGAATGCACTCCTCTCACATGGTTAACAAAACGTTTAGAACGCTCTTTCGGCCGATGATGGTCCTATTTTTCCCAATTCTGGAGCAGATCTGCGGACTGAGATCGATATTTCCGACAGCGACCGAACCCATATTTCTTGGTGAATTCACGATTTTTAGTATCTGAGTCCATGTTTAAATGTCCTCAGCTATTCGAGGCCGCGCCTGGAGCGAATTGCACGCGTCGCGGGTGCAGCAATATAGGTGCGGTGGATTTCAGACGGTCGGCGTTGCCCACCCCGTTGGGGAACGCGTTTCACACCGCCACAGGCCGGAGACGGAACAGGAATGACGGCTGTCCCTCGACGACCGTCCTGCCGGGTCTCGTCGCCGTAGCCGGCCGTCGGAACCGGACACGTTCGCCGGGCTGCTAGGCGAGGCGCGCGCCGGCGTGGCAAATGCTGACGCCCTCGATATATTAGGATCCGCTAAATAAGAGACCCTGAGAGCGCCCGGATCCGGACCGATGGACGTCGTCACGCCGAACGAACTGCTGCGCCTTCAGGACAGGGCCGGCGACGCGGCCCGTCTGCTCCGTCTCCTCGCCAACGAGAAGCGCCTGCTCATTCTGTGCCTGCTGGTCGCCCGCGGCGAGATGGACGTGACGAGCCTCGCCGAGGCGGTCGGACTCAGCCAGTCGGCCCTGTCGCAGCACCTCGCCAAGCTGCGGGAGGACGGGCTGGTCGCGTACCGGCGCGAGAGCCAGACGCTTCACTACCGCCTGGAGGATCCCCGGGTCGCCCGCGTGCTGGCGACCCTCAAGGACATCTTCTGCCCGGAACTCGCCTGACCGCGTCAGCCACGCAGGATCTCCACCGCGAGTCCCGAACGGTCCGGCCGGTTGCGCAGCCGCAGGCTCGGCCCGCTGCGGCGCGTCGCCATCGCGGCGATGGCGAGAGCGAGCCCGCGGCCCGTCACGCGCGCGGCGACCGCGGAGGAAGCCCGCGCGCTCCGGGAAGCCGGCCGGCGCGTCGCTTCGGCGCTCGCAGGCTTGCCGCAGAACATTAGGATACGCTAAATAAGAACCGTCTAATGTTCTCGTGCGGGACAGCGTTCCCCGCCGCCGAGCCGGGCCTCGCCTGGACCGGAGCTGTGGGCAGATCGAGATGGATGACTTCACCCCGGTCGGCGCCCTTCTCGGCGGAGCGATGATCGGCGCATCCGCGTCGCTCCTCCTCCTCCTCAACGGGCGCGTCGCCGGCATCAGCGGCATCCTCGGCAGCCTCCTGGTCCCTCCCGCGCGCGGGACCGCTTGGCGGGCCGCCTTCGTGGCGGGCCTCGTCCTGGCGCCGGTCGCTTACAGGGGTCTCGGGGGCGACCTGCCGCCGGTGACGATCGGGGCGTCGTTCCCGCTCCTCGTCGTCGCGGGCCTGCTGGTCGGCTTCGGCGCGCGCCTCGGATCCGGCTGCACCGGCGGCCACGGCGTCTGCGGCATAGGCCGCGGCTCGCCCCGCTCGCTGGCCGCGACCGGCACGTTCATGACCGTCGCGATCCTCACCGTCCTCGTCGCGCGGCGTCTCGTCGGAGCCTGAGCCATGGCCAAGACCGTCTCCGCCCTCGCCGTCGGTCTCCTGTTCGGCCTCGGCCTCCTCGTCTCGGGCATGGCCGACCCGGCCAAGGTGCGCGCCTTCCTCGACGTGACGGGCCGCTGGGACCCGAGCCTCGCCCTCGTCATGGCGGGTGCCGTCGCGGTCTCGGCCGCCGGTTACCGCCTGGCGCTGCGGCGCGGCCGGCCGGTGCTCGCGCCCAGGTTCGATGTCCCGACCCGGCGCGACCTCGACCTGCGTCTCATCGCCGGGGCCGCGATCTTCGGCCTCGGCTGGGGCCTGGTCGGCCTCTGCCCCGGCCCCGCCCTCACCATCCTGACGGTGGCCCCGGCCGAGGCCCTGACCTTCGTGGCGGCGATGGTCGCCGGCATGCTGCTGTTCCGCCTCGTGCCGCCGGTGCGTCCGAAGCCGAAGGCCGTGCCGGGAGCCGGCGCCTGAAGCGCACCGCTCGGGCAAGCGGGTTCGCTGCGTCGGGATCGGACGCTCCCGCCATGTCGTCCGCGTGCCGGCGTCGCCGTGCGCTCGCGGTCCGACAGCCTCAAGGCGACGCTCTGCGGGCGCGGCGGGCACGGCTCGGGTCCGGAATCCGGCATCGCTCCGGTGGTGGCGTCCGCGACGGCGATGCGGCTCCAGCCTTCAGGTCTCGCGCTCCGCGCATCGGGCACGACGGAGCGTCGGCGACGCTGTCAGTCGGTGGGCTGGAGCCGCAGAGCCATGCCCCAGGGATCGCGAACAACGAGCGCGCCGTCGTCCGCGCCGAGGGGCGCGTCGGCCTCGCGCAGACGGTCTCCCGTCGATGCCAGGGTCGGTCGATCGACCAGCAGCAGCACCTCGGCGAGGCCCGTGCGCCCCTCGGATCTGACGGCCGCACCGCGGCTGTTCCAGACGTTGCCGGCCAGCTGATGGTGGTAGCCGCCGGAGCCGAGGAACAGGGCCCCCGGATAGCGGCACATCACGTCGAAGCCGAGCAGGTTCGCGTAGAAGCGCTCTGCCGCTCCGAGGTCGCCCACTTGGAGATGGACGTGCCCGACGCAGGCGGCGGCCGGCATCGCCGACCAGGGACGTGTCGCGGCACCGACGATCCCCGCCTGATCGAGCCGTTCGTTGCGCATCACGACCGAACCGTCCGACGCACGCGGCCACGCCGATGCCGGGCGATCGACGTAGATCTCGATGCCGTTGCCTTCCGGATCGTCGAGGTAGACGGCCTCGCTCACGAGGTGGTCGGCGGCGCCCGTGAGCGCGATGCCGTGCCTCTCCGCGTGCAGGAGCCAGGCACCGAGGTCACTCCGGTCGGGCAGCAGGAACGCCGTGTGGAACAGGCCGGCCTCGCGCGGGTCCCGTGACCGCGCGTTCGGGTCACGGCGCAGGACGAGGCGCGTCGCGTCGCCCGTCCCGAGCTGCACGGCACTCTCGGTCTCCGAGAGGATGCCGAGCCCGATGATGTCCCGGTAGAACCGCGTGAGCGCGTCGAGGTCGTGCACGGCCAGGGTCACCGCACCGATCCGGTACGGCGCCTCGGCCAGGACGCGGTCCGGCCCGGCCTGGGGCCGGCTCGAAGCGGGTGTCGCCATGGTTCGTCTCCCGATCTCTGTCCGTCCGGCAGGTGGGATCGCCGGCCGGTCCTCAGCGGCTTCTCGTCTCCCGGGCGGCGGGCTCCGGCGCCCCGCGCCAGGATCCGAACAGGCTGAAATGCGGGGTCCCGCCCTCGGACGCGACCGCGACCGTCGCCGTGCGACCCGCGACCAGGCGGGTCTCGTCGGGAACGTCGTCCAGCTTGATCCGCACCGGGATGCGCTGGGCCAGCCGGACCCAGGCGAAGGTCGGGTTGACGCTGGCCAGCAGGTTCGAGCCCGCCGTGCGCTCGCGATCCTCGATGCCGCCCGCGAAGCTCTCCACGCGGCCGTTCAGCGTCGACGTCTCGCCCATCAGGCGGACGCTGGCCTTGTCGCCGACATGGATGCGCGGGAGCTTCGTCTCCTCGAAATAGCCCTCGACGCGCAGCGTGTCGCTGTCGATGAGCGCCATCACGCCCCGCCCGGTGGACACGTAGGTGCCGGGACGCAGCTCCATGTTGGTGATGCGCCCGTTGACCGCGGCCTTCACCGCGGAGCGTTCGAGGTTGAGCTTGGCGAGGTCACGGTCGGCCACCGCCTGCCCGTACGCCGCCCTGGCCTCCAGGTCGGTCGCCCGGGCGGCCTCGACCCTCTGCTGGGACGCGGCGGCGTCGCTGAGCTTCTGATAGCGGACGTAGTCGGCGGCGGCCCGCTCGGCGGTCGCCTGCTTGCCCTCGACCACCGCCTCCGCCTGGCGCAGGGCGAGATCGAAGCGCTCGGGATCGATGCGGAACAGCACGTCGCCCCGCTTCACCACCTGGTTGTCCGCCACCAGCACCTCGGTGACGAGGCCGGAGACGTCGGGGGCCACCTGCACCACGTCGGCGCGCACGCGCCCGTCGCGGGTCCACGGCGCCTCCATGTAGTAGTCCCACAGCGCCAGCCCGACGACGATCGCGGCGGCGACCGTCCCGAGGGTGACGAGGAGGCGGAACGAGAGGGCGAGAAGCCGGGGCATGGAGGGATCCGGAAGGTGTGGGCAGGGCGAGACCGGGCGGCCGGACGAGCCCGCCGGTCAGGAGGTGAGAGGGACCGCGACCGAGACGACGAGGCCGAGGAGCACGACGTAGAGGGCGAGGTCGAACAGGGGCCGGTGCCAGACCATGCGGTAGAACCCGGTCCGGGCCAGCAGCCGCCGCACGAGCAGGCTCAGGGCGAAGGCGATCAGCATCCAGGCCGCGAGGCTCGGCACGAACACGCCGTACAGGTCGAGTTCACCCGTCATGCCGCGAGCTCCGGATGCGTGGTGGTGGGCAGCGTCGACCGGTAGGGCGGCGCGTCCGGGAACAGGCCGCGCCGGACGCCGACGAGACCCATCAGCGCGGCCCGGCCGGCCGCCTGCCGCGCGTCGCGGGAGACGGCGTCCAGGGCCCCGTCGACGGCATCGAGCAGGCCGGGGGCGGGCTTTCCCGGCTCGGCCGCGAAGTGCCGCGACAGCGCGACGAGGAGTGCCTCGACCGCCGCCCGGGCCGGCTCCGAGAGCTGCCGTCGGTCGCGCCGCAGTTCCACGACGTTGATGCCGACCCGGACCTCGGCGAGGAGGTCGGCGGTCCATTCCGCGTCGTCGGACGGCAGGGCGGCCAGCCGCGGCGCGATCAGGCCGACCCGGTCGAGCATCAGCGCGGCGAGTTCGAGACCGTTCTGCGCGCCCTGGCGCCCGGCGGCGCGGGCGAGGCTGCGGCGGTTGACGGCCCGCAGGCGCCGCGCCGACCAGCCGGCGCCGACCGAGCGGACGAGGCGCGTGACGATGGCCGCGACCCACATGCCGACGATGACCGCGACGGAGGCGTTGGTGAAGGCCGCGAAGTCCCCCGTGTAGCTGCCCTGGAGGGCGATCATGGCCGAGCCGTTGACCGCCGCGCCCATCGCCAGGGGCGCGGTCCTCGGCTGGGCCATGAACACCCCGCAGGCCAGGAGGGCCGGGGACAGCGCCAGGGCCAGCATCTCGAAGGTGGTGGCCAGCGGCAGGACCGCGAACAGGTAGGCGCCCGCCCCCAGGGCGCCGACGATGGCCGAGTTGGCGAAGCTGACGATGAACGGGGCGGGATCGTCCTGGGCGGCGAAGAAGCAGCAGCCGACCGCGGCCATCATCGGGGCCGCCGAGCCGTGCGGCCATCCGGTCGCGATCCAGATCGCGCAGGTGACCAGGATGGTCAGGAACACGCCCAGGGCCGACAGCAGCGCCATGCCGTGGTCGCGGTGGCGGATCGTGCGCGCCGCCGCGGTGTACCGGAAGGTCAGGTCCTCGGTGACCGGCGTCCCGTCCGCGATGTGCCGCTGCAGGATCCGGGCGTCCTGGCGCAGGTCGATGAAGTCGCGCAGCCGCGCCAGGAGGCTCGCCAGCACGAGGGCGTCCCAGGACGGCCGCTCCCCGAGCCCGGGTTCGAGGGCGTCCGCCTCGGCCTTCAGGCGGTCGGCCTCGGCCTGTTCGGTGGTTCCGGAGGCGAGCCAGCCGGCCATGGCGTCGAGGAGGATGCGCAGGCGCTGCGGCAGCGCGCTCGCCCGCTCCAGCGTCTCGATGCGGTCCGAGACCGCCGAGGCGATGGGCAGGAACATGAGCATGTGCTGGCGCAGGGTCGCCATGGCATCCGCCGAGCGTTCCGCGCCGGTCATGTCGTAGCGCAGCGGCGTCGCCAGGGCATCGAACGCGACCGCGTCCGAGGCCAGCTTCAGCCGGGTGGCCTGCGTGTCCGTCGTCGCGCGGGTGCGGCCGAGGACGTCGATGACCCAGCCCCGCGCGTCGCGCAGCCAGAGGTCGAGCCGGCCGGAGATCACCGGCGCCACCGATTGCGGCAGCACGATCGTGTTCACGAGGCTGGCGCAGAGGATGCCGAGGGTGATCTCCTCGGCCCGGGCCACCGCGACATCGAACATCGTCCCGGGATCGCCCACGGCCGGGAAGCCGATCAGCGCCGCCGTGTAGCCGCCGAGCATCATCAGGTAGCTGCGCGGGGTCCGGTCGAGGAGGGAGAAGTACAGGCACGTCGCGACCCAGGTCGCGATGGCGAGCGTCAGGAGTTCCGGCGCGTTCACGAGGTTCGGCACGAGGGCGACCGTGACCACGGCCCCGAGCAGGGTGCCGAGCACCCGGTAGAGCGCCTTGGAGCGGGTGGCGCCGGCCAGCACCTGGCTGGTGATGTAGACGGTGCCGAGCGCCCAGTAGGGGTTCGGCAGATCGATCCAGAACGCCAGGAACAGGGCCAGCATGCCGGCACCGAAGGTCTTGAGCGCGAAGGCCCAGTCGCGCCAGCCGGGGAGCGTCATTCCGCGGCCTCGCCGCGACGCGCCCCGGCCTCCGCCCCGTCGAGCCCGGCCTCGCCGCGGAGATGATCCTGCAGGGCCTGGAACACCCGCAGGCCGGCCTCCAGGTCCGCGGCGCTCACGGTCGCGAACACCGTCTCCCTGAGGCGCTCGAGATCCGCCTCGATCCGCGCGACGACCGCCTGCCCCGCGGGCGTCAGGGTCAGCACCTTCGCGCGGCGGTCGGTGGGGTCCTCCCGGCGCGCGACGAGATCCGCCTTCTCCAGTTGATCCAGGAGCCGCACCAGCGACGGCCCCTCGATGCCGATCGCGTCCGCCAGGGTGGTCTGGCGCGGCTCGCCGCCCATGCGGGCGATCAGCACCAGCGGCAGGGCCTTGGCCTCCGAGATGCCGTGGGCCTCGGTCGCCGCGTTGGCCAGGCGCCGCCACTGCCGTCCGGAGAGCAGCAGCGTGTGGGTGTAGGCCAGACGGAGCTGCCGCAGGGTCTTGGCTGCCATCTCAAGCCTCCCGGCGGATCGTGGTGACGCGCATCGGGCGGCCCCGCACCGATATTGATAGTAACCTATCGATTGGCGCGGCGCTGTTCAAGGGCGCGCGCCGGCGGGCCACAACGCGCGGTGGTCCATCCCGCGGATCTTCGAGGCGGGGCGCCCGGTCCGCGAGGAACGCGACGCCGGCCTCGGCGATGCGCCCCTCGCGGCCGATGAGCCGACGCCGGCGCCGTCTCCGCCTGGGACGCCCCGGCAACGCGGCGTGTGCGGCCGGGGGGCTCCCACCGTCCCGCCCATGCGGCGGGCCAGGCGTCCGGGCGTCCGTGACCTTCGTCACGGTCGCGGAGCGGCGCACAGGGCATGTCAGTCTCCGCAGGCCAGGAGGATCAGATGACGGCTCCGTTCTCCCTCATCAGGCGATGGCTCGACTGCCGTCGCGCGCGGAGCGAACTCGCGTCGTTCAGCGAGCGCGACCTCGCGGATCTCGATCTCGTCGGCTGTGACGTGAAGCGCATCGCCTCGGCGCGGTCCGTGCGGAGAGGCGGGGCCTGAGGATCCCGGCGCCGTCAGCGCGGCGACCTGCGCCGGTCGCGTGTCAGGCGGTCGACGGCGAACTCCGCGGCGATGCCGATGACGGCACCCGCCAGCACGTCGGCGGGGAAGTGCGCCCCGCGGAGAACCTGCGCGGTGACGACGCCGGCCGCGGCGGCGTAGGACGGTCCCCTGATCTCCGGATAGGCGCGCGCGGCGGCGCACGCGACGGCGGTGCTCAGGGCGGAATGACCCGAGGGGAAGGATTGCCACGGACCGATGCCCGTTCCCGGCCATCCCCGCACGTAGACCCCCTCGTCCATCAGGACGTTCGGCCGCGTCCGATGCACCGTCCGCTTCAAGCTCGTCTTGACGACACCGGCCAGGAGACCGGCTTGCAGCATGTGCCGCCCCGCTTCTGCCATCCGGCGATCGCGCACCATGAGCCCCAGGACGAGGGTGCCGGCAGACAGCGAGAGCAGGGACTGCCAGCTCCCGATCTCGCTCGCCGTCCCCACCGTTCGAACGACGGGGTGGTCTTTCGCGCGTGCCAGCCCGACGCCGAGGGCGACGTCGGCCGCCTCGAACCGGTTGGCGGTGTCGCGTGCTCTGACGTCGGACGGTCTGTTCGGGGATCGCGCAAGCATGGCCATAAACGCGCCCGACGGGCGTTCGTTCGATGCGGCCTCCGCGAACGGCACCCGCCACCGCACCCGCGCCCGATCAGGGACGCGCGCCGCGTCGGCGAACTCACGGTCCGGACGGGAGAGGCCGTGATCGCCTGAACTCGGGCCCGGCGGATGGAGAGGATCGGCCAGGATCTGAGCCAGGATCTCAGTCAGGACCGGCGGAATCGGACATGCGGCTCGACCCCGAATACCCGTCAGGCCGGCCCGGAGTTGACGGAATCGGACAGATTGGACAGGTTCCAGTGACTAACCTGTGTTACAGTCAGGGCGACGATGTCCACTGATCTCCCCCAGGGTAGAGTCACGTTCCGCGGCCGCGGTCTGGCCTTCGCGCACGGCGCCAAGCTGGTGCTGAAGGTCTGCCCGCTGTGCTCGCAGTGGAACGCGCCCCGGGCTGCCGACCTCGGGCAGTGCGGCTGGTGCGCCTACACCCCGTCCTGTCGCGACGTCGAACCCGCGCCGAGCCGCCACGACACCGACGTCACCTCGTGAGACCGCGGAGGCTCGGACCGGCGCGCGACGCCGCGCATCGCGACGGTGCGGGCGCGGCGTTCCGCACCGATGCCGGCATGCCCCGCGCCGTTCAGCTGTACTGAAGCTCGGCCCGCGCGCGGGAGAGCTTGCGCAGGATACGGCGGATGTGCTCGCGGAGCATGAGGGTCTCGTCCGTCGGGTTCTCTTCCGAAGCCATCGCCGACACATCCAAGACACTTACGGCCCGGTAGCGCATCCGCTCCTCCGCACGACATCACGACGTGTCCTAGCAGCTACTTTCAATTAACGCATCCATCATTTGATCGATTCCGCGCCTCTGCAGCGCGCAAGTTTACGTAGATTTCTCAATCGATGCCCTGATCGGGCCGCGCAATAGAGTTTCCACGTCCCTCGCTTCACCGATCTGGCTTGCGCACGAAATAATCCCGGCCCCGATCAGCTTCGGCCGCTCGGTCTCGTGGCAGACGGTGGCCGGCTCGACACAGACCGCGCGCGGGTTCGAAGGACTTCCCTGCCCCGCCGGCCGGGCGGCGCTCGGGATGCCGCGGACAGGGGGCGCTCTGGTCGAGCCGCGATGCCTTGAACGACGTGCCGAGATCCTGAGCGCGGCCGGATCGGCATCGGCTTTCCTGCGCTTTGACCGCCCCGGAAGGAACTGATCTTCCGCTCTGCTACGACGCGCCGCCGCCGGGGCGCGGCCGGCGCGACGGACACCCCACCCCGGCGCCGGTCGTCCCGGACCTGCGCGTCCGCGCGGCCGCAGCGTTCGGCCGAGCGACCGTGATCGGGAGGTGCGCGCGTCCGGCGTCGCCCGCGCTAGGAATCCGCGGTCCGGCGCCCGATCTCGCTGTCGAGATACACGGACCAGTCCGACAAGGTCGTGAGCTGCGAGCCGAACATCTTGCTGACCTGGTAGTAGCCCAGGGCGCGATAGCTCTCGAACTGGCTCTCCGAGAACCACTGGTTGGCCGTGCTCTCGTGCGGGAAGGCCGGGCTGGTGGCGCCGTAGGCGCGGACTTCGGCGGGGATGTCGTCGAGGAAGCTCGGCTTGATGTAGATCAGCGAGGCCGCGTCGCGGCCCCCCGGATACGCGATCGTACCCCGCGCGTAGCCCAGCGCACCGGCACGCTTGCCCTCGCGCTCGATCGTCGCGCGGGGGAGAATGCGCATCTCGCCCATCTGGACCTTCGCCAGCCCGTCCACCTCGGCCTTCCGGATCACGTTGCCGAGGTCGAAGAACGTGCAGCGTTCGTCCTGGCCCGCGTCGATCACCACGATCCGCGCGCAGCGCCGCCGCAGCATCTCATAGACGCCGAGATTGTCGAAATGGCCGCCATCCGAGAGGTAGATCGCCTGCCGGACATCGGTGCTGCGGCCGCCGAGCTCGCTCAGGAGCGCGAGCACGGAGTTCCTCGGCTTCGCGAGCTTGAGGTCGTCCCGGCGCGCCACCGCGGGGTTGGGCAGCCAGGCGCCGAGCCGGACGTTGAACAGGGTCATCAGGAACGCGATCAGGCGCGACGAGTGATAGCCCCAGTTCGGGCTGACCGCCGCCCCGGAGATCGTCAGCAGACCGCCCAGCAGCGGCCCTCGGCCCGCGCTGACACGGTCGCCCGGGGTCTCCATTCCGGCATATTGCGACGTGCGGATGTAGGCCCCGCGCGGGCCGACGGTGCCGGGCCGGTCGCGCGCCCTGTCGGCGCGGTCGAGGATCGCCGAGCCGCAGGCGAAGGGTGTCGCGGTGAACGAGGCGGCCTTCCGCTCCGCCCACTCGGTGTGGAGGAGATCCGTCAGATTGAGCGTCATGTTGACGACGGGCAGGAGCCGCTTCTCGGTCCCGAGATCGGCGATGCGCGGGCTGTCCTCCTCGTCGAAGTCCGTGAACGGATCGGCGTCGCGCCGCGTCCGCGCCGAGCCGAGGAAGCCCCGGGTCAGGCGGTTGCGGTAGACGCCGTGCATGGAGAAGCGGTTGACGTTGACGCGGCCGAACAGCCAGACGGCCCCGGCCAGGATTGCCGCCACCGCGACGTCCAGGATCACGATCATGCCGTAGGGGTTGATGCCGCAGACGGAGCCGGCATCCGCGCCGGTGTCCGCGCCGCCGAGCGCCCGGCGCGGCAGCAGGCAGTTGCCCCACCAATCGTGCGCCTGGCCGAGGAAGCGGCCGAGGCACCAGCCCATCAGGGCGAACAGGCTGATCCCGAAGACCGCCGCCATCGCGCTGAGGCCGATCATCACGAGGTCGTCCATGCGTCCCTTGGCGGCCAGGGACTGCGCGCGGACGAAGACCTGCTTGCCCAGGAAGGCGGCGGCCGGGCCGGTGGCGAGGGCGCCGAGCGCGCCGAACAGGGCGGGGATCTGCGCGTCCTGGCGGCCGAGGGCGTCGGCGGACAGGACGAGGCAGCACAGGCACATGCCCGTCCAGCCCATCGCGGCCAGCAGGAGCTGGCCGTCGACCCGCGCGACCCACTCGCGGTCGAGGTCGGCGCACTCGGCGCTCTTCCGGAACCCGATGAAGATGACGCTCTGGAGAAGGTGGATGACGATCAGCGCCGGCGGGGCCGCGACCGTCAGGATCTGAGAGACCTCGGCCTTCGCGGCGTCGAAGCCGGCAGCGGAGCCACCGACCAGCCAGCCGATGGACGCGTCGGCGCAGACGCAGATCAGCCCGGCCGAGACGAGGCTGCTGGCGAGCCAGGGACCGAGATTCCGCTCGTACAGCCAGAGGCCCGGATGGCCCTTCGAGGTCTGCCAGATCAGGCCGCTGAGATAGGCCGCGACCTGCACGGCGAAGTAGGCGAGGCCCAGGCGGCACAGGGAGAGGCCCGAGACCGGCAGCGGCTGCTCGAACAGCGCGCGGAGCGTGAACGGCAGCGCGAGGGCCCAGACGCAGGTCGGCGCGATGATGCAGGCCGCGATCCGCGCCGGGGACGCGTACGCCGTGACGCCGCCCGTCCGCGGCCGATGGCTCGGCAGGAGGGTGCAGGCGCTGAACGTCGCGACGAACAGCGCCGCGCTGCCGAGCACCAGGGGCAGCCACAGCGTGCTGCCGCTCGCAGCCTCGAGCGCCGTCCGGTAGGCGAGCAGCGCGAGGGGGACGAACAGCAGCAGCGGGAAGATGATCAACCAGTTGAGGATCGTGTTCCGGATGTAGAGAACGATGCCGGCCCAGGTGTCGCGCGACAGGATCCCGACCTCCGGGGTCAGGTAGTTCGTGTAGCGCCGCAGCTTGGCGAAGATCTCGTTGCCCGAGCCGCCGAGCTGGCGCTCGGCCTCGGCGATGCTGCCGCACTGACGGATGAACGTCTGCAACCAGCC
Source organism: Methylobacterium sp. yr668 (assembly GCF_900116245.1). NCBI lineage: Bacteria > Pseudomonadati > Pseudomonadota > Alphaproteobacteria > Hyphomicrobiales > Methylobacteriaceae > Methylobacterium > Methylobacterium sp. yr668. The sequence continues at coordinate 32,828 of NZ_FOZY01000018.1, forward strand.
GCCGGCGAAACCGCCCCCCGATACCGTCGACAGGTAGTGGAACTCGCCGAGCATCCGCCGGCTGGCCAGGGCCTGCAGGGCGCCGAGGCAGAAGGTGGCGCTGCGGATCCCGCCGCCGGACAGGCACAGGGCGGCGAGCCGGGCCTGGTCGGCCCGCGCCTGCCAGGGCGCGCGATCGCCGGGCTCCGGCGGCCCGCAGAAATGATCCATCTCCTCCGCGAGCGCCTGCTCGGTGTCGAGGAACCACGCGTCCCGGCCCGTCGTCAGGGCGGGCAGATGGTGGGGAGAGGCATCCGCCTGGATGTCCGCGACACTGGCGCTCATCGCTCCTCCTATCGCCCGCTATCGCCCGCGCTGTGCCGGACCGTGCCGGACTGTGCGGTTCAGCCGCCGGGGCACGACAGCGACCGTGCCCCGGCCGTCCTGATCGGTGACCTCTCGAACATCTCCCCGCCCGATGTCGAAACAAGTGACGATAAAATTTTACGGGATCAGTAACCGCTGTATAAACGATATCGAGAACAACGGTCGGGAGAACAGGTTACCCGAATCAGCATTGCGGCCGAGCAGGGGCGCTGCACCACCGAAGCCCGAAACTACCGGCGCGCCGACCCTCACAGAAAAACTGTATTCGAACATCATCCATTCGAATGACGCGCGCACGGGGATCGGCGTTTATTGAAATCGGCGAGACGCTTCGCGAAGGCAGGGTTCCCGCCATGTCCCAGGTGCGATCGTGACCCGCTCCCAGGCCGCCCGCCAGACTGCCCGCCACGCCGCCCGCGTCGTCGCGCTCACCGCGGCGATCCTGCTCCCGGCGCAGGCCGGATCGCGCGCCGCCGACCGAGGACCGGCAGACGGGCCGGGCGACGGACCGAGCGACAGGCCGAGCGACAGGCTGGACGGCACCCCGCACTTTCTCGAACAATCCTGGACGCCGCAGGAGCGCGCGTGGTTCTACCGGGCGAGCCAGGGCTCGCAGATCATGCCGTATGCCTGGTTCATGTCCCTGGAGCGCCCGGACGACGACACGCTCTTCGTCGCGGACGGGCTCGCGCGCTTCGGCTACCTGCCGAACCCGTACGACGGGACGCGCGGATCGGACCGCAGCGGGCTCCCCATCGGGTTCGTGAAGGACGTCGACGATCGCGGCGAGTGGATCGGCATGACTTGCGCCGCCTGCCACGTGAACCGGGTCGACCTGCGCGGTCGGTCGATCCTGATCGACGGCGGCCCGGCCGATGCCGACATGTTCGCCTTCATCGAGGAACTCGGCCGCGCCCTCGCGCGGACACGCGACGACCCGGCGCGCTTCGAGCGCTTCGCCCGCCGCGTCATCCCGGCGGAACTGTCGGCGCCGGGGACGGGCCCGTCCGAGCCCGACCGCCGCCGCCTGCGGGCCAGCCTGACGCGGCTGGCCGAGGACTTCTCCCGTTACGTCGCGTCGAGCCGGACCGCGGTGCCCTGGGGTCCGGCACGCCTCGACGCGTTCGGCATGATCTTCAACCGGGCGACGGGCATCGATCTGCGCGACCCGCACAACATCGCCCCGCCCGACGCGCCCGTCAGCTACCCGTTCCTGTGGGATACGTCGTGGCACGACCGGGTGCAGTGGAACGGCTCGGCCGCGAACGGGCTGGCCGTCGAGCGCCTGGGCCGGAACGTCGGCGAGGTGCTGGGGGTCTTCGCCCGCACCGACATCCGGGAGCCGACCCTGCCGCCGCTCTGGTTCGAGACCTCGGCGGACCGGGTCAACCTCCTGCGGATCGAGAACCAGCTGGGCGCCCTCACGGCGCCGGCCTGGCCCGACCGGATCGCGCCGCGCACCGAGGCGCAGGCCCGGGACGCCGCGGCCGGCAAGGTCCACTACGACCGGTACTGCGTGTCCTGCCACGCGATCGCCCCGACCGGCGCGAACCGCACGCTGACGGTGACCCTGACGCCGCTGGCGGAGATCGGGACCGACCCGAAGATGGCGACGAACGCCGTGTCCCGGCGCGCGCGGACCGGGATCCTCGAAGGGATCCGGATGCCGTTCCTCGCGACGACGCCGCCGCTGGCCGCCGAGACGAGCAGCCTCGAACTCGTGGCCACGCTCGTCGCCGGCGCGATCCTGGCGCCCCTCGACCGTGGACCGGACCCGGCGGGCGTCGGGGCGGACCAGGCCGTCATCCTCGACCGGCTGCTCAAGCGCGGCGCCGCCGCCCTCGAGGCCCGCAACGCGATGCTCGACGACGTCTCGACCGCCGGCGGCAAGGGCCTCGTCGCAGCGTTCGTCGGGGCGCGGAGAGACCGCGACCTGATGGTCTACAAGGCGCGGCCGCTCAACGGCATCTGGGCGACGGGCCCGTACCTGCACAACGGCTCGGTGCCGAACCTGTACGAACTCCTGCTGCCGTCCGGCCGGCGATCCAGGACGTTCCGGGTCGGCAGCCGGGAGCTGGACGAGGACCGGATCGGGTTCCGATCCGATGTCGGGCCGTTCCTGTTCGACACCGCGCTGCCGGGCAATGCCAATACCGGCCACGAGGGGCCGGCCTACGGGACCGAGCAGCTCGACGAAGCGCAGCGCCGGCAGCTCCTGGAGTATCTGCGAACCCTGTAGGCGCGCTCCGCGGTTTCGATTTCTATCTTATCAGTATTGATTTGTCGTTCGATTGCATCCGTAATGGAACAACCGATTTCGGCACCTGTCGGTCCGACCGGATGGCTGGAGATCTGACAACACTCAAGACTCGCACTCAGCGCGGAGCGTGGCCATGCAGGATCTCGAGGCGTATTCGGTTCTGGTGGGGTCGATCTACGACCGCGTCGGCCAGCCGGAGGAGTGGTCGGCGCTCCTGGAGGATCTGACCGATTTCGTCGGCGGCCGGGTCGGCCAGCTCGCCGTATTCAGCCTCGACGGGAACCGCAAGCCGCTCTGGGCGGTGTCCGGCTTCGAGCGGTCGCGGTACCGTGAGTTCCTCTACCGACACGCCACCGAGGATCCGCGCCTCCCCTACATCCTGTCGAACCAGGGCAAGGTCATCCGCGCCGAGGAGGGGGTCGACGCGGTGCAGTTCCGCGAGTCCGCCCTGTTCAAGGAGGTCGTCCAGCCCTTCGAGATCGAGCACAGCCTCGTCACCTACTTCGCCAAGGAAGCCGACGTCATGGCGACGCTCGCGGCGATGCGGGGCGAGGAGGGCGGCCCCTTCCGGTCCGACGAGGTCCGGCGCCTGGCGATGCTCGTCCCGCACCTGCGCCGGGCCTTCGAGCTGTACGCATTGATGCGGCAGGCCTCCGAGCGCACGTCCGATCTCGCCTCCGCCCTGGACCTGCTCGACGCCGCCGTGATCCTCACGGATTCCGACCTGCGGGTCGCGCACGCCAACCGCGCCGCCGAGGCGCTGGCGCGGTCCCGGACCGGCCTGTCCTTCGTGAAGGGCAGCCTCGTCCTCAAGGACAGCCAGACCGGGCGGCGGATCGCCCGCGCGGCCGGCGAGGCGCTCGCGGCCGCGAGCGGCGACGTCGCGATCACGCAGGCCGACCACATCACCGTGACCTGCGGCGAGAGCGGCATGCCCTACCGGGTGTCGCTGCACCCGCTGTCGAAGCGGCCGGCCGGCACCGGGTCGAAGGTGCGGGCCGAGCTGGCGATCGTGATCCGGACCGGGACCCCGAAGGTCCAGGGGAGCAACGCCGCGCGGCTGCAGAAGCTGTTCGGGCTGACCGTCGCCGAGTCGATCCTCGCCAACGCGGTCGCTTCGGGACGGTCCCTCGACGACCACGCCCAGGACCGCGGCATCGCGATCTCGACCGCCCGCACCCAGCTGCGCGCCCTGTTCGCCAAGACCGAGACGCACCGGCAGGGCGAGCTCGTGGCGCGCCTGCGCGAGGGGCTGGACGTCTCGCTCAACTGACCACCGGGCGTCGGGCCGGACGGCCCGCGCCGCTCCGCGAACGCCACAGGAGGTCGTGCATGCGCGCCGCCGCTCCCGAGACGCCCTGCCTCGCCTTCCTGGAGGCCCTGCCGGTGGCGGAGCGCTGGCAGCGCGCCCGGGACTGGATCGCCCGCGCGCCGCGGCCCTTCTTCGCGCAGCTGCGCGCGCGGCGGACCGCCCTGGATTGCGGCGCGGCCATCCTCGTCGCCGGCCGCGCCGAGGTCGAGGAGATCCTGTCCCTGCCGCAGGTCTTCTCCGTCGCGCTCTACAAGCCCAAGATGGGCGAGTTCATGCTGGCGCTCGACGGCACGGAGGTGAATTACCGCGACAAGGCGGTCATGCGCGCCGTGCTGTCCTGGCGCGACCTCCCGGCGATCCGCGATCTGGCGGGCGCCGAGACCGACGCGGCCCTCGACGCGGGTCTCGACCAGGGCGGCGGATCCATCGACGTCGTGGCGTCGGTCTCGCGCCGTGTCCCGCTGCGGATCGTGCAGCGCTTCTTCGGGTTCGCGGCGCCCGATGCCGACCTGCTGCGCTGGTCGTACGCGAACCAGTTCGACCAGTTCAACAACCTCCCCTTCGACGAGCGCCCGGACGCCGACGCGATCCACGCGGCGGCGGATCTGGCGCGCCAGGAGATGCGGGCGGCCTTCGCCAGGATCATCCCGGCGCGCGTCGCGGCGATCGAGGCCGGCGCCGACCTGCCCGACGACGTCCTCACCCGGCTGCTCCGGCTGCACCTGCCGGCGGCGACCGGCTTCGGCATGGACCGCGTCGTCATCAACGTCGGCGGCCTGCTGATCGGGGCCATCGAGACCACGTCGGAGGCCGTGGTGCACGCCCTCGCGGAGCTCCTCGGCCGGCCGCAGATCCTCGCGGCGGCCCGCGCGGCCGCCCGGACCGGACCCGCCGCCTTCGACGGCTACGTGTGGGAGGCGCTGCGCTTCGCGCCGATCGTCGCCTTCATGTTCCGCCAGGCGGAGACCGACCACGTGCTCGGCCGGGGCAGCCCGGCCGAGAGCCGGATCGCCAAGGGCCGGGTCGTCCTGCCCCTCAGCCTGTCGGCGATGTTCGACGCGACCGGCGTGCCCGACCCGGACCGCTTCGACCCGGCCCGCCCGGAGCAGACCTATCTCCATTTCGGCCGGGGCCATCACGAGTGCCTCGGCCGCTACGTGGCGGGCGCGATGGTCCCGGAGATCGTTCGCCGCATCCTCCTGCGCGATGCCGTGCGAGCCGAGGGCGCGGTCGAGGACGGGGGCACGCCGTTCCCGACCGCGTTCCGGATCTCCTGCGCCGGCCGGCCGGCGGGGGACGCCGGGCCCGGTTAGCCCGGCGCGCGCGGGACGTCGCCGACACCGCGCCCGGTCCCTCCGTCGCGAGCCCGGGCGGCGCGCGACCGCGCGCGCCCGGATCCGGGGCGTCGCCCGGAGCCCCGCCCGATCGGCGCCCGGCCGCGCGCAGGTGCCGGCCGTCCCATCAAGGCTTCGTCACCGCAGAGCCCGGAGCATCGACATGGCATCCTTCCAGGATTTTCAGGACGGCTACGAGCGGACCTGGGCGTCGCTCCAGATCCGGCCGGAGAAGCTCGCGACCGTGCGCAAGCTCGCGCAGCAGCTCGCCGCCGGCAAGCCGCGCTACCAGGAGATCGAGGCGCGCACCGGCGTGCCCTGGTGGTTCATCGGGCTCTGCCACTACCGGGAATCAGCCTTCGATTTCGACACGTATCTCGGCAACGGACAGAAGCTCGGACGGCGCACCACGATCGTCCCGAAGGGGCGCGGGCCGTTCACGGGGCCGCAGGCCTTCGTCGAAGGGGCGGTCGACGCGCTGCGCCTCCAGGGCCTGGTCGGGCTCGGCGACTGGAGCGTCGCGCGGGCCCTCTACCGGCTCGAGGGCTTCAACGGCTACGGCTACCACGGCCGGGGCGTGAACTCGCCGTATCTCTGGGGCGGATCGACGGCCTACGGGCCGCCGGGCGCGCGCGGCGGCAAGTTCGTGCGCGACCACGTGTTCGACCCGAACGTGGTCGACACGCAGATCGGCACCGCGGTGATCCTGCGGAGCCTCATCGACCTCGACGCGACGGTCGCGCTCGCGGCGCCGCGCGCCGTCGAGGCGGCCGTGTCCCGCGAGCCCGACGACGAACTCGCCGACAGCACGCTCTGGGTCCAGCAATCGCTCAATCGCCTCGGCGCGACGCCGCCCCTCGTCGAGGACGGCCGGAACGGGCCGCGGACCATGACGGCCGTCGCGACGTTCCAGGCGCGGTGCGGTCTGGACGATACCGGCCTCGCGGACGCGCGCACGATCGCCGCCATCCAAGAGGCGCTGCGGCCGGCGGCGCCGGACCACGCGGTGCTGACGCGGATCCAGGACCTGGAGCGACAGCTCGCCGCGAGGGCGGTCACCCCGATGCAGCCCGCCCCGATGCAACCTGCCTCGATGCCCCCGGTGGTGATCGCGCCGGCCGCGCCGCCCGCCGACGTCGCGGCGCGGCTCGACGAGTTCCTCCAGGCCCTGCGCCGACAGATCGACGGTGCGCGCCTCCCGACCGCCCCGATCTTGCCCGGCCCGCCCGCGGCGCGTCCCGACGGCGCGGTCCTCGGTCCGGTCAACGGCGCGCTCGGGCAGACGATCGGGCAGCTGCTCTCCGGCAAGAAGTCGGCGATCGGCATCATCGGCGCCGTCGCCACGCAGATCCTGTCCCAGGTGCCGCTCAACACCGGTCTCGGGCAGGTGCTCGCACAGCTCACGCCCGCCTTCGGGCTGAGCCCCTACACGATGCCGATCTTCATCGGGCTGACGGCGTGGGGCGCGCTCGGGAAGTTCGAGAAGTGGAACGCACGCGCGGGGCAGGCGACCCCGTAGCGCGCGGCGGGCTCCCGGGAAGTCCGGCGCTCACGACGCGCCGCGCCCGCTCACTCGGCGAGCACGAAGGCGAGGCCGAGGATCGCCACCAGCAGAGCCCCGCCCGCGAGCTCCTCGCGCGGCTCCTCTGCGAAACGCGCGGACCGGCTCGCGCTGGCGATCCCAGCTGCGGCGAGCCCGATGATCAGGAAGCCGAGGCCGAGCAGATCGGTCGTCTGAACGGACGGTAGCATCGGTGGTCCTCCGTCAGAGGTGCCTCTCACCCCTCTGGCCAAACCCAGTGCGCCTCGACATGCGCGATCAGCCCGAGCGCGTGATCGCGGACGAGGATCGCGGCCCGATCCGCGTCGCGTGCCTGCAAGGCGGCGATGATGGCGGCATGCTCGCGCATCGAGTCCTCGAGCCTCCCGGCCCGATGGAGGAAGGCCGACCGGATCGCCCGCATGTGAATGAACAGGTTGGTCGTCATCTCGACCATCAACCCGCAGCCGCCGAGACGGATGATCGTCCGATGGAAGTCGAGGTTGGCCTCGTCGTAGGCCTTCAGATGGTCGGGCAGAGTCGCGATATCGAACGCCTCGAAGGCCCTGCCGAGCGCGCGGAGATCAGCATCCTCGGCGTTCCGTGCGGCGGCATGGGCCGCCATGCCTTCGAGCGCGGCCCAGACGGTGATCATCTCGACGATCTCGCGCTTGTTCTTGCGCGTCACGAAGAGGCCGCGGCGCGGCACCGTGGACACGAAGCCCTCCCGCTCCAGGAGCGTCAGGGCTTCGCGGACCGGCGTGCGGCTGATGCCGAGATCCTGCGCGATCTGGTGTTCGTGCAGCCGGATCTGCGCCGATCCGGCGTAGAGATCCATCGCCAGGATCGATTGCTTGATGCTGTCGTAGGCCTGTTCACGCAGACTCAGGGTCTGTCCGATCGAGGCTAGACCCAGAGAGGTCTCGGAAGGCTGCAGCACAGTCGAACTCCGGGAACGCGAGAATGGATTCTGGCCTCAGGTCCTGGAATGGCGCCGAGCGCGGCCGGGCTATCGCGTGAGAGCGAGGCGCCAGGACAGCCGCCCCTCGCCCGATCGTCGATGCGCGCCCGAACATGCGCGATCGTCCGCGGCGCCCTGCGTCTCGACGAGACGGTCTCCGTGCGGGCCAGCTGCCCGGTGCTGGCCGACCCGGCTCCGGAATTCCGGAGCCGGGTCGGGGAGGCTTCGCCCCGGCCGCGGAGCGGCCGGGGCCGTCGCTCAGGCGTGGGCCAGCTTCATCGCCGGAGCCGCCGCGTCGTTGTTCGCCGCGTGGTGCTGCTTGAGCATCGGCCGCAGGACCGCGATCGCCAGGACGGCGGCGATCAGGTCCATGGTCGCCACCGTGTAGAGGACGGTCGCCCAGGTGCCGGTCGCCTGCATGATCAGGTTGCCCACCGGCACGAACAGCGCGGCGAAGCCCTTGGCGCAGTAGAGCACGCCGTAGATCTTGCCGATGTGCTTCGAGCCGAAGGTGTCGGCGGCGGTGGCGCTGAACAGCGAGTAGACCTCGCCCCAGGCCAGGAACACCACACCGGACAGGATCACGAAGGCCCACGGGTTGGAGCCGAAGTAGCCCAGCGCCACGATGCCGATACCCTCCATCGCGAACGCGATGAACATCGTCTTCTCACGGCCGATCCGGTCCGAGACGAACCCGAAGAGGGGGCGCGAGATGCCGTTCATGATCCGGTCGAGCATCAGCGCGAAGGGCAGCGCGGCCATGGCGAAGAAGTACAGGTTGACCTGGAAGTTCTTCACCCCGAGATCCTGCGCGATCACGCCGAGCTGGGCCACGGCCATCAGGCCGCCCGTCACCGTGCAGGTGAACATCAGCAGCATCACGTAGAACACGGGGGTGCGCAGCGCCTCGCCCAGGGTGTAGTCGCGCCGCGACTGCAGGACCTTGGTGGAGAACGGCACCTGATCCTTGCGCGGGGCGCGCATGGCGATGGCGGCGGCGATGATGATGGCACCCTGGATCAGGCCGAAGACGAAGAAGGCCTGGGCGTAGTTGCCGCTGTCGATCATCTTGGCGATCGGCAGGATGGTGAGCGCCGAGCCGGCGCCGTAGCCGCCCGCCGTGAGGCCGACCGCGAGGCCGCGCTTGTCCGGGAACCACTTGAGCGCGTTGTTGACGCAGGTGGCGTAGACGCAGCCGACGCCGATACCGCCGGCCACCGAGCCGAGGTAGAAGCCGCTCAGGCTGGTGGCGTAGGAGTTGATGACCCAGGCCAGGCCCGTCATCAGACCGCCGAACATGACGACGCGGCTTGGGCCGTACTTATCGATGAAGTAACCCTCGATCGGGGTCAGCCAGGTCTGGACGACGACGAAGATCGTGAAGGCGACCTGGATCGCGGCGCGGTCCCAGCCGAAGGTCTTCTGAATCTCGGGGACGAACAGCGTCCAGGCATACTGGATGTTCGCCGCTGCAACCATGCAGATCACGCCGAGCACGATCTGCAGCCATCGATTTGTACTGGGTACTGCCGTAGCCGGCGTGGCATTTGGCATGGCCATGAGCTTCCTCCCTCATTCCTGCGCTGACATTCAGCGACGTGCTATAGGATTGGCGTGCACGCCGACGAATTCCTTGCCCGCGCCGGAACCTTATGTCGGGTTCCGAAATTGGCACGGCGGCATGCATTATTCTGTGTGCCAGGAACGTATGGCAAGCAGAATAATTCATCCATTTCGGCCGAGAATTCGGGATTAGAGGGCGATCTCGCGCGTGCTACCGGATCGCGTGGCCGGCCGCCGCTCTCGCGGATGCCCGTCCTCGGTGTGCCGGCGCCATCTGAGACCCGGCCCGCGGCGTCGGCGCGATCCCCAGCTTTGAGGATCGGACGACGTAGTCGCTCGGCCCTGAACAGCACCGATGCAGACGATCGGCCCGGATCGGAGGGATCGACGGGCGACGCGGACGGCGGCGCCGGGTCGCGGGGCGCGTCAGGGAATCAGCTTGCCGGGATTCATGAGGTTCCGGGGGTCGATCGCGCGCTTCAGGGTCCGCATGAGGCCGAGCGCCTCCGGCCCGTGCTCGCTTTCCATGAAGCGCATCTTCTTCTGGCCGATCCCGTGCTCGCCCGTGCAGGTGCCGCCCAGGTCCAGCGCGCGGGCGACGAGCCGGTCGAGGAAGCCGGCCACCGCGGACATCTCCTCGGGGCTGTCGGCATCGACGAGCGGCAGGGTGTGGAAGTTGCCGTCGCCGACATGGCCGGCGATCGGCGCCGTGAGCCCGGTCGCGGCGATGTCGCGCTTCGTCGCCTCCACGCATTCCGCGAGCCGCGAGATCGGCACGCAGACGTCGGTCGACATGTTCTTGATCGTGGGACCCGGCCGCAGCGCGACCGAGGCCCAGTACACGTCGTGGCGCGCCTGCCAGAGGCGCGCGCGCTCGTCGGCCCCGGTCGCCCAGTCGAACGGGCCGCCGCCGAGATCGGCGGCGATCTCGCCGAACCGCTCGGCCTGCTCGCGCACGCCCGCGTCCGTGCCGTGGAACTCGACGAGGAGCAGCGGGGTCTCCGGCAGGGCGAGCTTCGAGTAGCGGTTGCAGGCCGCCACCTGCACCTCGTCGAGCAGCTCGATGCGCGCGACCGGGATGCCGGACTGGATCGTCAGGATCGTGGCGTCGCAGGCCGCCTTGATCGAGGGGAACGGGCAGATGCCCGCCGAGATCGCCTCGGGGATGCCGTGCAGGCGCAGCGTGACCTCGGTGATGATCCCGAGGGTGCCCTCCGAGCCGACGAGGAGCCGGGTGAGATCGTAGCCGGCCGACGACTTGCGCGCCCGCCGGGCGGTCGTGACGATGTCGCCGTTCGGCATCACCGCGGTGAGCGCGAGCACCGCGTCCTTCATCGTCCCGTAGCGCACGGCGTTGGTGCCCGACGCCCGCGTCGCCGCCATCCCGCCGATCGTGGCGTCCGCCCCGGGATCGATGGGGAAGAACAGGCCGGTATCGCGCAGGTACGCGTTCAGCGCCCTGCGGGTGACGCCGGCCTCGACCGTGCAGTCGAGGTCGTCGGCATGGACCGCGCGGACGCGGTTCATCGCCCCCGTGTCGATCGAGACGCCGCCGAACGGCGCGTTGACGTGGCCCTCGAGGGAGGTGCCGACGCCGTAGGGCACGATCGGCACGTCGCGCTCGGCACAGGCGCGCACGACGGCCTGCACCTCCGCGGTGGAGTGCGGGAAGACCACGAGGTCCGGCGGCTCGCACGGCGCCCAGGTGAGCTGGTTGGCGTGCTGCTCGCGCACCGCCGGGCTCGCCGTCACCCGGTCCCCGAGCACGGCCCGCAGGGCCTCGGTGAGACCCGCGATCGTCGCCGCGTCCGGGCGGGTCCGCGGGGCGGGAACGGGGGCGTTCATGGGCTGCTCCGATGGGCTCGAACTGGGGCGTCGCCGGGGACGGCGCCGGGGACGGCGTGTCCCGGGGCGCGCGCGGCCCCGCGACACGGCCGCTGCCGGGACGACATGGCGACGCGACCGTAGGTCGATCGGCGGCCGCCCGCCACCCGGGCGCGGCGGGGCGGCGGCGCTGCCCCCTCCCCCCGGGTCGCGTTCACCCACCGCGTCTGCCCCACCGCGCCTACTCCGCCGCCCGCGCGCCGCGCGCCGCGGCCTGCTCCAAGTGCCGGTCGTGGGTGAGGCAGAGGACCGTCACCATGGCGGCGAGGCCGGCCGCCGCGATGAGGAGGAGGCCGCCCGTGAAGGTGCCGGTGGCGTCCTTGATCGCGCCGACCGCGTAGGGCGCGGCGAAGCCGGAAAGGTTGCCGAGGGCGTTGATGATGGCGATGCCGCCGGCCGCCGCGGCGCCGGACAGGTAGGCGGTGGGCAGCGTCCAGATCACCGGGAGGCCGCCGAAGATGCCGAAGGCCGAGACGCTGAACAGGGCCATCTTGGCGTAGGGATCGGAGACCAGCGCCGCCGCGGCCGTGCCGCCGGCCGCGAGCAGGAGCGCGAAGGCCGCGTGCCCCTTGCGCTCGCCCCTGCGGTCCGAGGAGCGCCCGAGGGCGAGCATGCCGACGATCCCGATCGCGAAGGGGATGAGGCTGACGAGACCCGTCTGGAGGTTCGTGAGGTCGAAGCCCTTGACGATCTGCGGCAGGAAGAAGCTGAGCCCGTAGAGCAGCGCCACGTTGCCGAAATACACGAAGGCGACGGCGAGCACGCGCCGGTCGAGGAGCGCCTCCGCGACGCTGTAGCGGCGGGCGGATTCGCGCGCCCGCCGCTCCTGCGCGAGGCGCTCGGTGAGCCACGCGCGCTCGTCCTCGGGCAGCCAGGCCGCCTGCGCCGGCCGGTCCGTCAGGAAGGCCAGGACGATGCCCGCGAGGAGGACGGCGGGCAGCGCCTCGAGGACGTAGAGCCACTGCCAGCCCTTGAAGCCCCAGACCCCGTCGAGGCCCAGCAGCGCCCCCGAGACCGGCGAGCCGATGACGCTCGAGAGCGGGACCGCGGCCATGAAGGCGCCGATGATCCGCGCGCGGTAGCGCGCGGGGAACCACAGCGTGAGGTAGAAGATGATGCCGGGGAAGAACCCGGCCTCCGCGGCGCCCAGCAGCAGGCGCACGGCGTAGAAGCTCTTCTCGCCGACGATGAAGGCCATCGCGCCCGACAGGAGTCCCCAGGTCAGCATGATGCGGGCGATCCACACCCGCGCCCCGACCCGCTCCAGGATCAGGTTCGACGGCACCTCGAAGACGAAGTAGCTCAGGAAGAAGATGCCGGCCCCGAGCCCGTAGGCCGTGGCGGAGATGCCGAGGTCCCCGTTCATGGTCAGCGCGGCGAAGCCGACATTGACCCGGTCGAGGTAGGAGATGAAGTAGCAGGTGATCAGGAGGGGCAGGAGCCGCCTGCTGACCCGCCGGATGGCGCGCGCTTCCACATCCATCGTCGCCCCCTCGAGGATCCGGAACGGACGCCGGGCGCCCGATCCGACCGGGCCTCCGGTCAATTCGCGGGTGACATAGCCGGGCCGTCGGCGCCCCGATAGGAGCGGACGCGGTGCGGCAGCGGGCGCCTACGCGCCGGGGCGGGATCCGGCCCCGCCGCGACCGAGCGCGTCGAGCAGGAGGTCCGCAACGGCCCGGGGCTGCTCCTGCTGAACCCAGTGCCCCGCCCCCGCCACGAAGTGGCAGCCGACCAGGCCCGCGCCGGCGGCCTCCTTCATGCGCTCCAGCGCGCCCGGCGCCTGGAACGGGCCCCAGTCGCGCGCCCCGGACACGAACAGGAGGGGGACCTCGATCCGCCGGCCGGCGAAACGCGCGAGGTCGCGGTCGATGCTGCCATCCATGCGGCACCGGTAGCCCTGGAGCGCGCCCTGGAAGCCGGAGCGCGCGTACTCGGCCGCGTAGACGGCGAGTTCCGCCTCCGTCAGCCAGGCGCAGTCCGCGCCGCCCCGCTCCGGCATCTCCGGCGCCACGGTCGCGGGCATCGTCCGGCCTTCATCCATCACGTAGTAGGTCGGCATCTCGGCGAGGGCCTCGGCCGTCCAGCCGGCGAGCGCGCGGGGTCGATTGTCCGGCCAGTCCGCGCTCTTGTGGTGGAAATAGGCGCGCAGGAACGCGGCGAGGCCCTGGGGACTGCGCTCCATGTCGGCGGCGGCGCGGCGCGTCGCGTAGTAGCGGTGGTAGTGCGTGCGCGGGCGCGGCAGGGCGGCCAGCGCCGCGTGGATCGGGTCGTCGGCCGGCGTCCGGAGGCCGCGGGCCAGGGCGTCGAGCCCCGGCGCCCCCGCGAAGGGCGCGCTCATGAGGGCGACCATGCCGAAGAGATCGGGCCGCGCCAGGGCGCAGTAGCCGCAGACCCAGGACCCGTAATCGTGTCCGACGAGCGCCGCGACCCTGTCGCGCTTCAGGGCGCTCATCAGGCACACCAGGTCGAGGAGAAGGTTGTGCAGCCGGTAGGGCGCGAGGTCGTCCGCGAAGGCGACCGGCGCGTCCGCGGTGCGGCCGTAGCCCCGGAGGTCGGGGGCGACGACGTGGTAGCCCGCCGCGGCCAGCGCCGGCATGACCTTCCGCCAGGAATAGGCGATCTCGGGGAAGCCGTGCACCAGGAGGATGAGCGGGCGGCCGGGACCGCCGTCGCCCGCCTCCAGCACGTGCATGCGCAGGCCGTTGACGCCCTCGACGAAGCGGGCGCGGATTCCGGCCGGGAGGGCGGCCGGATCGAGCGGGGGCAGGACGTTCGTCACCATGGCCGCGCGCTCCCGTGCCGATTGTTCGACGGCCGCCGAGCGTACACGCTCCGCGATCCGACCGCGAAATCCGACCCGCGCGCATCCGGCCCTGCCCCACCTCCGCGCCCAGTCGGCGCGCCGCCGAACCGTCAGGCGGTCAGGGCGGCGCGGGCCTGCCGGTGCCCGGCCTCGGCCCGCCACGCGTCGCGCTCGGCCTCCAGGCCCTGGATCCGGGCATGGAGCTGCCCGGCATCGATGGCCGTCTCCATCAGCATGTCCTGCGCGCTGGCGAGCTGCTCGCGCAGCTCGGAATTCTCGGTCACGAGGGTCAACAGGATCGCCGCCACGTCGTCGCCCATTCGTCCACCTGCCTCACCGTCCGGGGTCGCGGCTGGTAGGACCGGCATGGTTACCGCTCCGGAAAGGATGGCGGCCGGGCGCCCGCGCCGAGGCCCCTGTCCACAGCCGTATGGCGCCGGCCGCCGGGAGGCCGCCCGCGGGCCGCGCCGTCTCAGCCGCAGGAACAATCGTCCGTGCGGGAAGATGCCGTCATGCGCACCCCGCGCGAACGGAGCTGCTCGCATGTTCATGAAGCTCGACCGCCTTCAGGCCGAACTGCCACAGCCGAAGAAGCCCGATCCCAACGCGGCGGCCGCGCTGCAGGAGCTGCTCGGCGGCAAGTACGGGGAGATGTCGACCCTCGGGAACTACATGTTCCAGAGCTTCAACTTCCGCAACAAGTCGAAGCTGCGCCCCTTCTACAGCCTTGTGTCGAGCATCTTCGCCGAGGAGCTCGGGCACGTGGAGCTGGTCTCGACCGGCATCGCGATGCTCAACAACGGCCCCGGCGACGACACCGAGGAGGTCGACGTCTCGAAGGCCCCGTTCCACGACATGCAGGACATCCGGCTCGCCGGCAGCTTCCTGAGCAACGGCGGCGGCGCGACGCCGGTCAATTCCAACGCGCAGTCCTGGAACGTCGACATGGTGACGACGACGGGCAACATCATCATCGACCTGCTGCACAACTTCCACTTGGAGTGCGGCGCGCGCCTGCACAAGCTGCGCGTCTACGAGACCCTGAAGGACCCGACCGGCCGCGAGGTCTGCGGCTACCTGCTCGTGCGCGGCTCGGTGCACGCGCACGCCTACGCGCTGGCACTCAAGAAGCTGACCGGCGTCGAGATCGAGAAGATGCTGCCTACCCCGAACATCGTTCTCGACAAGATTCCGGAGTGCCAGAAATATCTGCAGGAGGGCTCGCACCGGCGCCTCTACCGCTTCAGCCCGGACGACTACAAGGAAGCGGCCGGCGTCTGGTCGAACGACGAGGTCGCGCTGCCGGGGGATCCGCCCGGCAACCTGGAGGTCGTCGACGGCCTGCCGGAGGGCGGCAAGATCCCGGAACTCGACGGCAATTACGGGGCCTTCGCGCCCAACTACGCCCCCGAGGAGATCTTCGAGATCGCCAGCAAGCTCTACAAGAAGGGGCGCTGAGGCGCGCTGAGAACCGGGCAGGACCCCGCGGTCTCAGAACCGCGGGCCGCGCCGTCCCCGGTCAGTACCAGTCGTCGTCGTCGGCGGGCGATCCCGGCGGGAGGGGGCCGTCACCCATCACGCCGGGATCCCCGTAGTTGAATGGAGGTCCGTCGAAGCCGACCACACCGTCCGGATTGTCCGGCGTCACGTTGGGGTCGACCTTCAACTCGGTATCCTCGCGCCCGAGCCGTTGATCGAGGCGATCCATGCGCTTGAGATCCTGCTGGATCGGGATGTCCTGCTGGGCCTGCGCGACGATCGCGGGACTTGCGAGGGCGAACACCAGCGCGGCGACGGTCAAGCGTGTCATAGCAATCGGCCCTTCGCGTCCCGGCGCGCTCCTGAAGTCGATGCATACCGTGGACGGACCACCGAGCATAGCATTGACGGCCGTCAACACTAATCGCGCGTGCATGTCGACCGGGCGCGCGCTCGGCGAATGCGCGTCGCCGCCCGGCCCGACCGGATCGAGATCTGCCTTCGCGCCGTGAGACGTGCCCTCCCCGCCGGGCATCATGCGGGCACCGTGCAGGCCTCGTGCAGGTCAGATCGCGGAAGGCCGGCAATCCTGCGGGCGCCGGGCCTGACCGGTCAGTGGGGCTGGCGGCCGGCCGGGCCGGCGACGTGCGGGCCGGCGGAGCGGTCGGCCGGCACGGGCCGGTGGTAGGTGACGGAGATCTCGGGCAGCATCACCGCGGTGACGTCGGACAGGCCGTGGCGTGCGGCGGATCCCTGCGCGGAGGCGGGCGTCGCGAGGGCGGCGCCGAGGGCCGCGGCGAGCGCGGCGGCAGCGAACAGGCGGACGGTCATGGCAAACCTCTTCTGACTTCGGCACGAAGTCATCCGGTCAACTGTCGCGAGTGAAGAAGATCGTCGTTCCGGCGGTCTTGATCGCCTCGGCTCTGTCGGGCCGAATGTCATCCTTCAACATGGATGTTAGGCCGGCAGTTGCCGCGAATGCGTGCGACGCCGCACAATCGTCAGTATCGGATCGAGCGCGAGGTCTCTTCGTCGCGCCGGACCGGCCCCTTTTGGGCGCGCCCGGCACCGCGGCTCGATCCGGCGCGGCGATGGCCGGCATCCGCGACTCGCGGGCGCGCCGGGGCGCTCCCGCCGGGATTTCGTGAACGGACGTTCGCTTTCCGTACTCATGTGGCATCGGAGTGGCAGCCGGCGCGCGACGGCTCCGCTACGGTGCGGACGTCTCCCTGAGGCGCCCTCGATGCCCATCCCCGCCCCGACCATCCGCCGTCTCCTCATGCTGGGGCTCGTGCTCGTCGCCCTCGTCGCGCTCGCGGACGGCGTGGCCCGCCACGAGTTGCGCACGGCCGCGCGCGCGATGACCCTCGCCGACGCGGCCCCGCAGACGGAGCGCGCGTCGGATGAGTAGGCGCTCGCCCCTCGCGGCCGGCCTGACGCTCCTCGCGGCCCTGGCGGGGGCCGAGCCCGCCGCGGCGCTGGCAGCGGAGCCGGCCGACCTGCCGGGCCTGGAGCGGGCGTGGCACGGCTGCGTCCGCGAGGCCTTCGACCGGCAGCCGGCGCACCGGAGCAGGCCCGGCCGGGAGCGGGGCGCCCTGGACGCGTGCAAGCCCCAGGAGGACGCCTACGTGGCGGCCCTGATGGCCGCCCGGCCGATCGACGCGAACCGCCCTGCCCTGGCCTGGGCGCGGACCTGGATGGCCTACGTGGTGGATCCGCTGAGGGACCGGATCGCCGCGCTGCATCGCTGAGCCGTCCCAGCCGCGGCCGGGCGGAGGTCGGGCGCGGACGGCCATCCGCGCGGGGCGGGACGCCTGCAGATCTCGCGCAGCTCTACCGAAGATGCGCTCCGAGCATTCGCGCCAGTATTGTGCATCCCTTTCCGATGTTCGCGCGTTCCAATCTCGAACCGGCCGATATTTCGGTGCGATTGTCGACATAGAGGAGGCGCGAATGCTGCGCGGTGGATTGCTGTGGCTGCTGGGAATCCCGCTGCCGATCATCCTGTTGCTGTATTTCCTCGGCGTGTTCCACTAGGTCGAGGCGGACGGTCGTCGTGCCCTACACGGTCGAGATCACCACGCCGCCGGTGCGGATCGACGGCGCCGAACAGGCCTCGCGGATGTATCAGCTGCCGGACCCGTTCAGCACGCTGGCCGAGGCCAAGGAAGCGGCGATCGCGCATATCGCGGGTCTCGGCCTCGATCCGGCCGGCATCCTCTACACCGTCTTCGATCGCGAGGGTTTCACGGTCGCCTCCAACGCGGATCAGGGCGCGGGGGCTGGATAGAGCGGGCCGGCGGATCAGGGTCCCGTCCCGCTCTGCGGGGCCCTCCGAGCCCGGAGGCGGCCTCCCTGCCCGCCTCCGGCCGGTGCGCGGCCCGGGATCCGTGCGCGAGCGGCGGCCCTGCAGGTGTTCCGGGACACGCCGGACCTGAAAGCTTGGGCGTACATCGGGATCACACCGCGAACACAGTCGCGAACCCGATGGAGACGACGATGACCTGGACCAACCGCATCGCCTTGGTGGCGACCCTGATCGCCGGCGCGGTCGCCCTCGTGACCTACGCGCAGGCCCTCAGCCTGCCGGCCCATTTCGCGTGAGCGAGACGGCCCCGGCGGCACGCCCGCCCACCGTCGCCGCCTGAACGCGCGCCGAACGGTTCCGCGGTGCAGCGTGACTCTTCGCACCGCACGCAGCCGGCCGATCCGGCATCATCGTTGCGGTTGAAGATACCGGGTCTGGCCGGGGACCCGCCGCTTGATGAAAGGAGTGCACGACATGGTCCTGAAGGGCTTCTCCTACGCGATGATCGGCGCCTTCCTGGGCGGCCTCGCGATGACGGTGACCGGCTCGGCCGGGGTGCTGATGGGCTTCTGAGCCGCGGCGGTCCTCGGGGCCGCCCGGGCGACGGACTGCCCGAACGGACGGCGGGAACGGCGGGGCGAGAGCCCCGCCGTTCCCGTATGCGGACCCGGACGATGCCGCGGTTCGGGTCGAGGCCGCGCTCACGCGACCGGGTCATCCCATCCGATGGCGCGGCGCAGGAAGGTGAGCCCCAGCGCCCGGAACGCCGCCGTCTGCTCGCTGTCCTTGCCGGCGCCGTGCCCGCCGGTCGCGGGCTCGTAGAAGGCGACGTCGCAGCCGAGGACGCGGAGCTTCTGCGCCATCTTCCGCGCGTGGCCGGGATGGACCCGGTCGTCGCCGCGGCTCGTGGCCAGCAGGATCGGCGGGTAGGCCCGCCCGGCCTCGGCGGCGTGGTAGGCGGAGATGCCGGACAGGAACGCCCAGTCCTGCGGGTCGTCCGGATCGCCGTACTCCCCGATCCAGCTCGCGCCGGCCAGGAGCTTCGTGTAGCGGCGCATGTCGATCAGCGGGATCGTGCAGGCCAGCGCCCCGAACCGCTCCGGGTAACGGGTGAGCATGTTGGCGATCAGCAGGCCTCCGTTCGAGCCGCCCTCGGCCGCGATCCGCCCCGGCCGCGTCACGCCGCGGGCCACGAGATCGGCGGCCACCGCGGCGAAGTCGTCGTGCGCCCGGGCCTTGCCCTCGCGCCGGCCCGCGTGGTGCCAGCGGGTGCCGAACTCGCCGCCGCCGCGGATGTTGGCGGTCACGCAGGTGCCGCCGCGCTCCAGCCAGAGCTTGCCCAGCACGGGCTGGTAATCCGGCAGGCGCGAGAGCCCGAACCCGCCATAGGCCGTCAGGTAGACGGGGGCCGCACCGGTCTCGGCCTCCGGTCCGACCTGAACGTAGGGAACGCGCGTCCCGTCCGCCGACACGGCCTCGTGGCGCGTCACCCGGACGCCGCGCGCGTCGAAGGCCGGGGGCGCCCGACGCAGGACGGCCGGGGCATCGAGCGCGGGCGGGAAGGCGAGCAGCGCCGGCGGCGTCACCGGATCGTGGGCCAGCGCCAGCAGGGCTCCGTCCGCCCGCTCCGGATCGCCGTCGAGGGGCCAGAGATGGACGGAACCCAGGGCGGGCAACCCCGCGAGGGGCCGCTCGGTCCAGCCGCCCGGCCCCGGCTCGAAGACCCGGTAGGTGGGACGCAGGTCCTCAAGCACGTCCACGATCAGCCGCCCGGCCGACCAGAACACCCTCTGCAGGGCGAGCCGCGCGTCCGGCTGCCAGAGGACCGTGAAGGCGCGACCTCCCGCCAGCAGGTCGGGGAGCGCGATCGCCAGCACCGTGTCGGTGTCGTGCGCGACGCCGTCCACCGTCCAGGGCCGCCGCAGCCGCACGGACAGGTGGTCGCGCTGCAGCTGGACCCCGGCATGCGTGGGCAGGTCGAGGCGCGCGCGCAGGCCGCCGCGATCGCCGATATGGACAGCCGCGTCGAAGAAGCCGAGCTGCTCGACGACCGTGATCCGCTCGGTCCCGGCCTGCCGGTCGGACGCGCCCCAGACCGCCATGCTGGTCTCGGCGGTCTCGAACAGGACGGACGCGTCGCGCGGGTCCGTGCCGCGCGGCCAGAGCCGGACGGTGCGCGCGTAACCGGACCGCGTGGCCATGCCCGGGCCGAGGGCGCTCGACAGGAGCACCGTCTCGCGATCGAGCCACGTCGCGCCGCCCTTGCCCTCGGGCAGGACGAAGCCGTCGGCCACGAAGGTGCGGGTGTCCAGATCGAACTCGCGGATCACGGCCGCGTCCTTGCCGCCGCGGCTGAGGCGGACGAGGGCGCGATCGAGCGCGTCCCTGAGGATCGTCGCCCCGGCCCAGACCCAGTCCTCGCCCTCCGTCGCCGCGAGATGGTCGAGATCGAGCAGGAGCTCCCAGTCCGGGACCGCGGCGCGGTAGCCGGCCGCGTCGACGCGCCGCCACAGGCCGCGCGGATGCGCGCCGTCCGTCCAGAAATTGTAGAGCCAGGTGCCGAAGCGCTGGACGAACGGGATGCGGTCCGGCCGGTCGAGAAGCGCGCGGGCGATGTCGCGGTCGCGGAGGAAGCCGGCATCGCCGTAGCGGGCGAGCGTCTCCGCGTTGCGCGCCTCGACCCAGGCGAGCGCGTCGGGCCCGTCGGCCTCCTCCAGCCAGAGGTACGGATCGTCGTCGGGCCGCGCGAGGGTCGGCCTGGGGTCGGGGTGGGGGTCGGTTGCCGCGGACATCAGTGGGAGCGTAGCCCCTGCGCGCCACCCTCGATAGGCGCGCGGCGTTACCCGATGAGCCGTCAATCGTCTCGGACGCGCAGATGTTCGCACGCCTCGCGCAGATGGAAAGGACGATCCGGACACGCGGATCAGGACGTTTCCGCATGCGGGCGGCCGATCCCCCTCCCGAACGTCGCCCCCGCGCGCGCCGTCGACTCGGCCGGCAGGCCGCGCAGGTCTCTCGAGCGCATCTATACTTATCTTTCCAACGCCATTCGGACCATATCAGATCTTTGACTGTTTTCGTTTTTATCAAATCAGCACATATGTCTTGCATTCGCACCGATCATGGTATTCAGTGATGGTTCGGTCGCGTACGGTCTGGTTCGTGCTCTGAGTCCCCATGGCCTTACCGGGGGTCGCTGCGATGCGCGTCGTCGAACAGGGGTTGCGCAGGTCTCGGCTCGCCGAGGCGGCGATGGTCGGCGTCGCGGGCGCCGCCGTCCTGGTCTCGGGTTGTCTCGGCATCTCGCCCGGATGGGCGGTGGACGCGGACGCGGTCGTCGGGACCTGGCGCCTCGCCGCGGCCACGCGCCGGATCGTGGACACGGGCGAGACCATCGACGCCTACGGCGGCCCGAAGCCGACCGGGTGGATCCATTACGGCCGCGACGGGCGCATGATGGTGGTCTGCGCCCACGAAGGCCGGGAGCGGCCGATCGCCAACGACAAGATGTCCGACGCGGACCGGATCAAGCTCCACAAGACCTTCTTCGCCTATGCCGGGACCTACCGGCTCGAGGGCGACCGGATCGTCCACGACATCGACACGTCCTGGAACGAGGCCTGGACCGGGACCTCCCAGGTCCGGCACGTCGCGCAGGAGAACGGGCGGCTCGTCCTCACGACGGTGCCGTTCAAGTTCAACGTCGACGGCAGGATGAGCGTCATCACGCTCACTTGGGAGAAATACCCTTAGTCGAAGTCCGAAGACCCTGCGACGTCACGCACTCATCAACCAGAACATTTCACGATGGAGGAAGACATGCTGCGTCCCCACGTCCTGCACGCGACCGTATTCGCTGTCGCCCTGTTGACACCGAGCCTGTGCCGGGCGGACACCGTCCAGGCCGACGCGCAGAGCGCCGCGAGCCAGTGGGACGCGGCGTATAACGGCGGCGACATGGACGCGCTGGCCAAGCTCTACACGCCCGACGCGATCGTCGTCACGAAGGGCGCGCCGCAGACCAGCGACGGCATCCAGAAGTTCTTCGCCGGACTGAAGGCGAAGGGGTGGGACGAGCACAAGACGACGGTGAAATCGGCGCTGCCGAAGGACAACCTGCTCATCGTGTCCGGCCGCTGGGAGATGACCGGCCCCGGGGACGGGGGCGCGAAGAAGAAGTTCGAGGGCAACTGGGTGAACGTGCTGGAGAAGCGCGACGGCGCCTGGCGCACGGTCCTGCACACCTGGAACTGATCGCCTCGCCCGGCCGGGGGACGGCCGGGCGGAGCGCCTCCCGGTCTCAGTGGATCGGGCGCGGAACCGTGCCCCGCGCCCGGGCGGCCGGGCCGCCCTCGGCCGGCGCCACGCCGGCCTCCAGGCTCTCCAGGCTCTGGCTGCGCGGCTCGACGCCGAACGCCGCGACCGCCACGATCTGCAGGGCGAGCAGCCCGATCATCAGGCCGGTCACGCCCGCGATGCCGTAGGTCTCGAACAGGGTAACGACCAGGAAGGGCGTCACGATGGTCGCCCCGCGCCCGACCGTGTTGCACAGGCCCGACGCCCGCAGGCGCACCTCGGTCGGGAACAGCTCGGGGATGTAGATCCCGAACAGCAGGGCCACCAGCACGTAGATCGGCACCGTCAGCCCGAACCCGACCAGCGGCAGCAGGACCGGATCCAGGGTCATCGGGTAGAGGATCCCGAACAGGATGGCCGCCGCCGAGGCGCCGATGATCGTCGGCTTGCGGCCCCAGCGGTCGGCGGTCAGGGCGCCGATGGCGCTGCCCACCGGCGCGCCGAGCCCCATCAGCAGCGCGTAGCCGAAGGAGGTCGCCACCGAGAGACCCTGCCGGATGAAGAAGGTCGGCAGCCAGGTCACGAAGCCGTACAGCAGGGTGTTGATCACCACGAGGCACAGGCAGCCCAGCAGCAGGCGCGACAAGAGCGGCGGCCGGAACAGGGCGGCGAGCCCGAGCTGCGTGACGGGCGCCATGGCGGCGGCGGGCGGCAGGGGCGCGCCGCGGCCCGCCTCGGCCTCGATCGCGCGCATCAGCGCCTCGGCCTCGGCGTGGCGCCCCACGGCCTCGAGCCAGCGCGGCGATTCCGGCAGGCTCTTGCGGGCGTACCAGACGGCGAGCGCCCCGAGGCCGCCCAGCGCGAACATCGCGCGCCAGCCGAAGGCCGGGATGATCAGGTAGCCGATCAGGGAGGCGGCCGGCAGGCCCGTGACGACGAACACCGCCATGAGGCCGAGGAAGCGCCCGCGCGAGCGCGCCGGCACGAACTCGGTCATGGTCGAGTAGCCCACGACGTTCTCGGCCCCGAGCCCGACGCCCATGATGAAGCGGAGCACGATCAGCACCGTCATGTTGGGCGCGAAGGCCGCCCCGAGCGCGGCCAGCCCGAAGACCAGGAGGTTCGCCTGGTAGGTGAAGCGCCGCCCGTAGCGGTCGCCGAAGAAGCCCGTCAGGAACGAGCCCGCCATCATCCCCACGAAGGTGGCCGAGACGAACCACGCGTTCTGCGGCAGGGTCGAGAAGCCGCTCTTCAGGGTCGCGCCGAGCACGGTGGCGGCGATGTAGATGTCGAACCCGTCGAAGAACATGCCGATCCCGATCAGCCACATGATGCGGCGATGGAACGGGCCGATCGGCAGGCGGTCGAGGCGGCCTCCGGCGTTGACCGCCGGGCTCACGGCTTCGGACATGGGGCGTTTCCTTCCTCGGGTTCGGGGCCGGCGCGGAAGGGGTCCGTCTGGCGCGGACCTCGCATCCCCCGCGCCGCCGGACGTCAGTTCAGGCGGCGCTGGCCGGCCGTGTCGCGGTACCAGTCGAAGGGCCCGTCGCCGGTGGCGACCATCACGCTCTTCACGTCGAAATGGTCGTTGAAGCTCTCGATCCCGCACTCGCGGCCGAGCCCGCTGTCGCCGACCCCGCCCCAGGGCGAGGCCGGGTCGAGGCGGTGGTGGTCGTTGATCCAGACGATGCCGGCCTTGACCGCGTGCGCCACCCGGTGGGCCCGGGCGACGTCGCGGGTGCGCACGGCCGCGGCGAGGCCGAAGGGCGAGTCGTTGGCCAGCCGGAGCGCGTCGGCCTCGTCCTCGAAGCGGGTGACGCTGGTGAAGGGCCCGAACACCTCCTCCTGGAAGATGCGCATGTCGGCGGTGACGTCCGCGAACACGGTGGGCTCCACGAAGTAGCCGCCCTCGAAGCCCGGCACCCGGGCCG
The DNA here is from genome assembly GCF_900116245.1 of Methylobacterium sp. yr668. Classification (NCBI taxonomy): domain Bacteria; kingdom Pseudomonadati; phylum Pseudomonadota; class Alphaproteobacteria; order Hyphomicrobiales; family Methylobacteriaceae; genus Methylobacterium; species Methylobacterium sp. yr668. The sequence goes on from NZ_FOZY01000018.1 coordinate 56,868, forward strand.
CCCGCCCGCCCGCCACCGCGCGGGCGCCCTGGTCGCGGCCGTAGCCGGCATAGGCCAGCACCCGCTCGCGCTGGCGCTCGGAGATGACCGGGCCGAGCTGCGTCGCCGGGTCGAAGGGGTCGCCGAGGCGGATCGCGGCGGTCTTGGCGGCGAGCCGCTCCACGAACTCGTCGTAGATCGAGGCCTGGACGAGGTGGCGGCTGCCGCATACGCAGGTCTGGCCGGCGCCGATGAAGGCGCCGAAGGCCGCGTAGTTCACCGCCCGCTCGACGTCGAAGTCGTCGAACACCATCACGGGGGTCTTGCCGCCGAGCTCCATGGTCTGGTGGGCGAAGACCTTCGCGGCCGCGGAGCCCGCGATCCGGCCGGCCTCGGTGCCGCCGGTGAGCACGAGCTTGTTGATGTCGCCGTGCTCGGCCAGCGCCTTGCCGGTCGAGGCGCCGAGTCCCAGCACGATGTTGAACACGCCCGGCGGCAGGCCGGCCTCGGTGAAGATCTGCGCGAGCTTCAGGGTCGTGAGCGGCGTGTACTCGGAGGGCTTGACCACTGTGGTGCAGCCGGTGGCGAGCACGACCGCCAGCGACTTGCACAGGATCATCAGCGGGTGGTTGAACGGCGTGCAGTTCGCCACCACGCCGATCGGGGTGCGGCGGGTGTAGTTGAGGTAGTTGCCCTCGACCGGGATGACGTCGTCGCGCCGCGCCAGCGCCACGCCCGCGAAGTAGCGGAAGAAGTCCGGCAGCCGCGAGAGCTGCGCCCGGGTCTCGTTGACCGGCCGGCCGTTGTTGGTGGTCTCCAGCCGGTAGAGCGTGTCGAGGTTGGCCTCGAACGCGTCGGCGAGCCGGTTCACCAGCCGGGCGCGCGCCCGGATGTCCATCCCGCCCCATTCCCGGCCCTCGAAGGCCGCCCGGGCCGCGCGCATCGCCCGGTCGACGTCGGCCGGCCCCGAATTGGGGATCCGCGCGATCACCGCGCCGGTGGCGGGATTGCGCACGTCGATCAGCGTCCCGTCGCCGGCCTCGACCTCGCGCCCGTCGATGAAGTTGCCCCGTGTCTCGACGGTCGGTTCCGGCGCGTGCAGGGTCATGGCGTCTCTCCCGTGTCGGGTCCGTAGTCGGGCCGGGTCGGGCCCGGTGTCGTGTTCGACCGCGTCCCTCGGCTCCGCGCCGGGCGCGGGCTCGTTCAGAGGACGATCGCGCTGCGTTCCAGGGCGGTCAGGATGCGGCGCTCGGCCTGGGCGACGTGCGCGCGCACGAGGCGGCGCGCCCCGCGCCCGTCGCGCCGCTGCACGGCGTCGATGATGGCGGCGTGCTCGTCCACCAGCTGCGCCGGGTCGCGCCCGCGGATGCCGTCGAGGCTGACCCGGACCAGCCGGTCCGCCTGCTCGACGAGGTCGCGCACGGTCGCGGCCATGCGGCGGTTCCCCGACGCCTCGGCGAGGGCGATGTGGAAGGCGCGGTTCTCCGCGATGAAGTCGGCGCCGTCCGCGACGGCGCGGAACGCGTCGAGGGACGCCAGGACGGAAGCGGGCGCGCCGGCCGCGGCCTCGGCCGCGCAGGCCGGCTCCAGAGCGAGGCGCATGCGCAGCAGATCGCGCGCGTCCGCCACCGAAATCGCGTTGATCTGATATCCCTGACGCGCGTGAACCGTGACGAGCCGCTCGCGCTCCAGGCGCAGCAGCGCCTCCCGGACCGGCTGCCGGCTCACGGCGTAGCGCTGGGCCAGTTCCTGCTCGCGCACCTCCGCGCCGGGGCGCAGGACGCAGGCCAGGATGTCGGCGCGGATCGCCGCGTAGATGTTGTCTCGGAGCAGCACGCACGGCCTCGTTCGATCGACACATGCTGCCATTTGTGAAATATCACGTCAACCGGATTGCGAGCGAACGCGTCGGATGCGACAGCGTCGTGGAGCCGCCGGCAGAGGCGGCGGGGGAGGTTTCGGATGCAGGCGATGTTCGCGGATGGCCAGGTCGCGGTGACCGCTTCCGGCGAGGGCCCGCCCCTCGTCCTGCTGCACTCGCTGCTCGCCGACCGGACGAGCTTCGACCGGGTCACCCCGGCGCTCGGCCGCGACTTCCGGCTCCTCGTCCCCGACCTGCCCGGGTTCGGCGCCTCCGCGCCCGCGCCGGGCGGCCTCGAGGCCGTCGCCGACCGGGTCGGCGCGGCATTGCGCGCGGCGACCGGGGGCCGGCCGGCGGCCGGGCTGGGCAACGGCTACGGCGGCTTCGTGCTGCTGCTCTGCGCCCTGCGCCACCCCGACCTCTTCGACCGGCTCGTCTTCGCCGATTGCGGCGCCTGCTTCCCGGAGCCCGGCCGGGCCGCGTTCCGCGGCATGGCCGGCGCGGCGGCCGAGAAGGGGCTCGCGGCGCTCGCCGACACGGCCATGCGCCGGCTGTTCGCGCCCGCGTTCCAGGCTGCGCACCCGGACCTGATGGCCGAGCGCCGGGCCGCCTTCCTGCGCACGGACGTCGACGTGTTCCGGGCGGCCTGCGCGGCCCTGGCCGGCCTCGACCTGCGCGCGCGCCTCTCCGAGATCCGCGCGCCTGCGCTGGTGCTCGTCGGGGAGGAGGACGAGGCGACCCCGCCGGCCATGGCGCGCGAGCTCGCGGCCGGGCTGCCGGACGCGCGGTTCGTGACGCTGCCGGACTGCGCCCACGTCCCGCAGCTCCAGGCCCCCGAGCTGTTCGCTCGCGAGGTCCTGGCGTTTCTCCGGCCGGGTGCCGCCTGAGCGGACGCGCGGAACGGTGCTAGGTTCGGCCGCTCCGGCGGGGTCGGCGGCCCCGATCCGCGCGGCCGCGGCGGCGCGCCATCCAGCGAGACGGACATGAAGACATTTTTCGTGCAGATCAAATGCGAGATCGGCAAGACTTACGCCGTGTCCGACGCGCTCGTCGCGATGGAGATCGCGTCCGAGATCTACTCCACGGCCGGACGGTTCGACATCATGGCCAAGTTCCACGTGGACAACGGCGTCGATATCGGGCTGTTCGTGAACGACTTCCTCCTGCGCCTCGACGGCGTGAAGGATTCCGAGACGATCATCGCCTTCAAGGCCTTCCACTGACGCGCCCGACCGGGACCGGCGGCCGGCCCCGCGCGCCGCGGACGTCCGGGGCGGCCCGGCTCAGCGGACGCGCGACGGGTCGATCACCAGGAAGTACTCGCACGCCTCCGTGCCGACGTTGGTGAAGGCGTGCCCGGCATCGGCCTCGAAATACAGGCTGTCGCCGGTCTCCATGATGACCGCGCGCTCGCCGATCACCGCCCGCAGGCGGCCGCGCAGGACGTAGATGTACTCGGACACGCCGCGGCGATGGGCGGTGAACTCGCCGGTGCTGGCGCCGGGCGGCAGCGTGTTGAGCACCCAGTCGATGCCGCGCCCGGGCAGGACCGGCGAGATGCAGCGCCGCAGGTAGCCGGACGCCTCGTCGCGCAGGATCGGCTGGCGGCTCGCCGGGATGACCAGGATTTCGCGCTCCGTCGCGGGCGCCATCAGCCGCGAGAAGGTGACGCCGAGCGCCTCCGCGAGGCGGGACAGCACCACCGTCGACGGCACGGCCTCGGAGCGCTCGATCTTGGAGATCATCGAGCGGCTGACGCCCGAGCGCGCCGCCAGCGTCTCCAGCGACAGGCCCTGCTCCCTGCGCCGCCGCCGGATCTCCTCGGCGATGTGGATCTGCGGGGACGTCTCCGTCGCTGCCGGGTCCGCCCCGATGATCGTCCTCGCCGTCATGCCCCGTCTTCCGCGCCCGCGTCCGGGCCGCGCGACCGGGGCGCGGCACCGAGAGAGTCGCCCCCGCCTAGCGCAGGGGCTGCCGAAATGCACCTTGCGCCGCACCTTGCGCCGAAGCGCACTCCGGAACGCGCGTCGCCCGGCTGGCACGCCGCTTGCCTCCACAAGAATGGATTTTTATCCATCACAGTGGAGGATGTGCCGTGGCCGATACCGCGTTGCCCCTTGAGGCGTCCCCCGTTCTCGATGCCGGCCCGGTGCCGGTCGCCGACCGGCGCCAGATCGTCTGGTCGAGCGTCATCGGCACGACGGTCGAATGGTACGACTTCCTGATCTACGGGACGGCCACGGCGCTCGTGTTCAACAAGCTGTTCTTCCCGAGCTTCGACCCGCTGGTCGGCACCATCGCGGCGTTCGGCTCCTACGCGGTGGGCTTCCTGGCGCGCCCCCTCGGCGGCATCATCTTCGGGCATTTCGGCGACAAGATCGGCCGCAAGGCGATGCTGTCCCTGACCATCATCATCATGGGCCTCGGCACGTTCCTGATCGGGTGCCTGCCGACCTACGCGCAGATCGGCATCTGGGCCCCGATCCTGCTCGTGGCGCTGCGCCTGGTCCAGGGCATCGGGATCGGCGGCGAGTGGGGCGGCGCGGTCCTGATGGTGGTGGAGAGCGTCCCGGCGGAGCGGCGCGGCTTCTTCGGCAGCATCGTCCAGCTCGGCTACCCCCTCGGCGTCATCGCGTCGATCGGGGCCTTCGCGCTGTGCGGCTTCCTGCCGGAGGCGGACTTCCTCGCCTGGGGCTGGCGGATCCCGTTCCTGGCCAGCGCGCTGCTGGTCGGCCTCGGGCTGTTCATCCGCCTGCGCCTGCACGAGACCCCCGCGTTCCAGCGGGTGAAGCGGCGGTCCGCGGTGGCGCGCCTGCCGGTCATGGAGATCCTCACCGAGCACCCGCGCACCTTCCTGAAAGCGGTAGGCCTCAAGGTCTCCGAGATCGCCTACGTCAGCGTCGTGACCGTGTTCTCGATCTCCTACGTGACCGGCCAGCTCGGGCTGTCGCGCAGCATCATCCTGAACGGCATCCTGGTGGCGGCGGTGATCGAGCTCTTCACCCTGCCGGCCTTCGGCTGGCTGTCGGACCGCTACGGCCGCCGGACCCTGTTCGTCGCCGCCTGCCTGTTCTCGATCGCCTTCGCGTTCCCGCTGTTCACCCTGCTCGACACGCGCGACCCGACGATCATCACCCTGACCGTCGCGGTGGCCCTGAGCTTCGGCCAGGGGATCATGTTCGGCACCGGCGCCGCCTGGATGTCCGAGCTCTTCGACGCGCGCCTGCGCTACAGCGGCGCCTCGCTGGGCTTCCAGGTGGGCGCGGCCCTCAGCGGCGGCTTCACCCCGCTGATCGCCGCGGCCCTGCTGGGCTGGAGTTCCGGCGCGACCTGGCCGATCTCCGTCTACCTGATCGCCCTCGCCTGCATCACCCTGACGGCGACGCTCCTCGCCCCGGAGACGGCGCGCAAGCCGATCGACTGACCGGATGAGCCGCCGCCCCGGACGCGCGCGGCGGCTTCCCATACAGTGGATTATCGTCCACTATCTGAAACATACCGACGCGAGATCCACTGCATGACGAAGCACACCATCCGCACCGAGAAGGCCGCGCCGGCGGTCGGGCCCTACGCACAGGGGATCCGGGCCGGCGGCCTGGTCTTCGCCTCCGGACAGCTGCCGATCGATCCCGCCACCGGCGCGTTCCCGGACGGGATCGAGGCGCAGACCCGGCGGTCCCTTGCCAACCTCGCCGCCGTGCTCGAGGCGGGCGGCGCCAGCCTCGCGAGCGTCGTGAAGACGACCGTGTTCCTCAAGGACATGGCGGAGTTCGCCGCGATGAACGCGGTCTACGCCGAGCACTTCCCGGGCGAGGCCCCGGCCCGCTCCACGGTCGAGGTCGCGCGCCTGCCGCGCGACGCCCGGGTCGAGATCGAGGCGATCGCGCTCGCCACGGAGGCCGCATGACAACCGAGGCGACCAGCACGATGACCGGCGAGACCGCACCCCGCATGGTCGAGGCCTTCGCGCACGCGGCCGGATCGGCCGCCGTCCGGGTTCCGGGCGGCGCCGCCGGCTGGGTCGGCAGCCTGACCCACATCCACATCGCCCCCGCGGCGAGCTACGAGATGGAGGAGGTGTCCGAGGCCGTGTGCGTGGCCGGCCGCGGGATCGAGGGCGACCGCTACTTCCTCGGCACCGGCACCTACTCGCCCAAGCCCGACGTGCGCGAGGTCACGCTGATCGAGCAGGAGGCCCTCGACGCCCTCAACCGCAACGACCCGCCGCTGCAGGAGGGGCCGCTGCGCCTCCTGCCGGGGGACCATCGGCGCAACCTCACGGTGCGCGGCGTGCCGCTCAACCACTTGGTCGGCCGGCGCTTCCGGGTCGGCGCGGTGATCCTGCGGGGCGGGCGCCTCAACTTCCCCTGCCGCTATCTCGAGGAGCTGCTCGGAATGCCGGTCTACCTGCCGCTCTACAACCGCTCGGGCCTGAACTGCGGGATCGAGAGCGGCGGCGTGATCCGGCCCGGCGACGCGATCGCGCTGCTGGACTGACGGAGCTGCGCGCGATGACGGCCCGCCTGATCATGAAGCTGCGCGTCGCCGACGCGGTCGCGACGACGCCGGAGGTGCTGCACCTCGGTCTGGTCCATCCCGCGCGCCCGGAACTCCCCGCCTGGACGGCCGGCGCCCACGTCGACCTGCGCCTGCCGGACGGGCGGGTGCGACAGTACTCGCTGTGCGGCGACCCGGCCGACCGGGGCCGCTACGAGATCGCGATCAAGCGGGAGGCGGCCGGCCGGGGCGGCTCGGCCTGGGCGCACGAGACGCTCGCGCCCGGGGCGTTCGCCCACGTCTCGGCGCCCCGCAACAACTTCCCCCTCGACCCCGAGGCGCGCCGCCACCTGCTCGTGGCCGGCGGGATCGGGGTGACGCCCCTGCTCGCCATGGCGCGCGCGCTCGCCGCGTCGGGAGCGGAGTTCGCGTTCCACCTCTGCGCCCCCTCCCCCGAGGCGGCGCCGCTGCTGGCAGCGGTGCGGGCGGTCTGCGGGCCGCGCCTCCGGTGCTGGTTCGGGTCCGAGGGGCGGCGCTTCGACCCCGACGCCCTCGGCCCGGCCGAGACCGGGACCCACGCCTACGCCTGCGGGCCGCGGCGCCTCATGGACGCGGTCCAGGAGGGCCTGGTCGCGCGGGGCTGGCCCGCCGAGCGGGTGCACAGCGAGCATTTCGAGCCGCTGCGCGACGAGGGCTTCGTACCGGAGCCGTTCGAGGCGCGCATCGCCTCCACCGGGCAGGTGCTCCACGTGCCCGCCGACCGGTCGCTGCTCGACGTGCTGCGCGGCGCGGGGCTCGACCTGCCCTCCTCCTGCGAGCTCGGCGTCTGCGGCGCCTGCGAGTGCGGCTATCGCGACGGCGCGGTCCTCCACCGCGACGCGGTCCTGCCGCTCGCCAAGCGCCGGAGCCGCATGATGCCCTGCGTCTCGCGTGCGCGGGACGCCGTGACGCTCGAACTCTGACGGCCGGACCCGCGCTGCGGCGTTATCAGACGTGCGGCCCCGCGCGGGCGACGACGCCGGCCGCCTCGCCGCGCGGCCCGCGCGACCGTGAGCTGCGCCAGCGCGCCGCACGATTCGGATCAGCGAACCTCACGCGGCGGATGGCGATGCCGCTCGGGCTGGGTTAGCCCGCCTCGACAGTGCCATCGCCGTGGGGCAGTGCCCCGCCCGCCAAGAGGAGGTTGTGAGAATGAGCCGATCCACGCTGTCCATCAGCGCCGGTCTGGCGGCGGCCGCAGTCGTCCTGGCGGGCCTCTGGATCTCCTACGGGCCCCGGCCTCACGCGAGCCGCGACAAGCAGGCGTCCACGGCGATTCCCGTGTCCAAGCAGGACCGATCCGGGATCGACCCGCAGGGCGAGGCCATCCGGTCCGTCTATCCGGGGCCGAACGCCGGATCCGCCCAGCGCGTCGCCCCGGCACCGCGGAACGCGACAGCCGCCCCCCCGTCGTCCCTGGCGGCAACCCCGCCCGCATCGCCGCCCGCATCGCCAGATGGCCCCGCGGCGAGCGGGGTGGCGAAGCCGGCGGCGCCGCCGCAGCAGGCCGAGGGCGCGCCGGGCTCCGGCCAGCCGCCGGCCTCTCTGGGCCAGGGCGTCGACCTCAACACGGCGTCCGTCGAGGAGCTGAACGCCCTCGGGGCCGGCATGATCGGGCGCCGGATCGTCGCGTTCCGGCCCTACGGCTCCCCGGAGGATCTCGTGACCCGGCGTGTCCTGAAGAAGGCCGATTACGAGGCGATCAGGGCTGCCGTCGCGGTGCGGCAGACCGAGTCCGCTGGCGCGGGCCGCCCGGATTGAGGGTCGAGGCCCGTCGGCACCGAGCCGGGCTCGCCGGTCCCACGGGTGCCAGGGGCCACGGCCCGGACGCTACGCGCGCTTCGACGGGGCGGGCTGTTTGGCGGCGAGACGTTTGCCGAGCCGCTCGATGTCGACGATCATCCGCTCGTGCGTCCCGGCCCCGATCTGCTCCGACTCGTCCCAGGCCGCGACGCGGAACTGGATCTGGCGTCCGGCGACGCCGACCACCTCGGCCTCCGCCCGGACGCGGTGCCCGACCGGGGTCGCCGCCATGTGGGTCACGTCCACCTTGGTCCCGACGGCGCTCTCGCCGGGATCGAGGTACTGGCGGACGGCGTTCAGCGCCGCGTTCTCCATGATCAGGACCATCATCGGCGTGGCGAAGACCGGCGGAAGGATGTTGTCCTTGAACTGGCTGGCCAGATGTGACGGCCCGACCAGCATGGCGAAGCTCCCCTTCGCCCCCAACGGGATGTCCTGCATGCGCGCGCTCCAGATCCGTTTCGGCCCGATGACCGATAGGTAGGGCCGAGGGACCGCGTCCGGACATCCCGGGACCTTCGCCGCACGCAGCCCAGCCCCCTCCCCGCCGCCCGGCCAGGCACGGGAACCCCGGCACGAGAACCCCGGACCGGGAACCCCCGGAAGGGAGGGACGAGCGCTCGCAAGCGAGTCGCGTCCGGTCAGCGCCGACGGCGGGGCTGGCCGGCCGCCTCGAGGATGAGGTCCGCGATATCCGGAGCGCGCGAGATCAGGGACAGGTGGCTCGCCCGGAGCTCGACGGTCCGCGCGTTCATGCGCTTGGCCATGAACCGTTCGAGGTCCGGGTCGATGGTCCGATCCTCGGTCGACACCGCGTAGAAGCTCGGCTTCGAGCGCCAGGCGGCCTGGGTGGTCCGTCCCGTCAGCAGGGCCTTGCGGAACGGCTGCTGGACCGCGAACAGCACCCGCGCCTTCTCCACCGGCAGGTCGCCCGCGAAATCCCGCAGGAACGCCGCCTCGCTCAGGCGCCCCTCGTCGCCGTCGAACACGATGCCGGCCGAGGCGGGCGGGGTCGGGTAGGCCTTCGCCAGCGCCGCGTAATCCTCGTTCGCGTCCGGCGCCCGCGCCGCCACGTAGACCAGCGCCGAGACCTTCGGGTCGATCCCGGCCTCGGTCACGATCATGCCGGAGAACGAGTGGCCGACGAGGACGGTCGGTCCCTCCTGGCGGGCCAGCACGCGCTGCGCCGAGGCCACCGCTTCCGCGAGGGTGGTCAGCGGGTTCTGCACGGAGGTGACGGAGAGGCCGGCCGCCTGCAGGTGCGGGATCACCTCCGACCAGCACGACCCGTCGGCGAACAGCCCGTGGACCAGCACGACGTTGCGCGCCCGCGGCAGGTCCTGGGCGGTGGCCGGTCCGGGCAGCAGCGCGGCGGCCGCGCCGGCGGCAAGGGTGCGGGTCAGCGTTCTGCGCGTCATCATGGGGGCGCCTCCATCCGGACTCGTCGATGTGGGACGTACCGCCCCTGTTCGCCGTCGGCGCGGGAAGGATACAGCCTCGGGCCGCCCAGGGCGCATCTCGGCGCGCATCTCGGTGCGACCCGGCGGCGGCCGGGACCGCGCGCGGACGGGAACATCCGCGCGCAAGCGTCGCGGGATGTTACCCGGATATGCTGCGCGATGCTGGACGAGGGCGGCCTTTCAGCCTCTCATGGCGGCACGAATTGAGTAAAAATCGGGAGAGGAAACCGAGATGCTGCAACGCGTGCTGCGTCGGCTGACGGCTGCGGCCTCGCTGACAGTGCTGACATTCGCCGTTCCGGCCTTCGCCGAGGAGCCGCTGCGCTTCGAGGTCGATCCGGCCTGGCCGCAGCGCCTGCCGAACGACTGGATCATGGGTCAGGCGGCGGGCGTCGCGGTCGACGCGCAGGACAATGTCTGGGTGATCCAGCGGCCGCGCACCCTCACCGACGACGAGAAGGCCGCGAGCCTCGATCCGCCCCGCACCCGCTGCTGCAAGCCGGCGCCCCCGGTGCTCGTCTTCGACCAGGCCGGGCGCCTGGTGAAGTCCTGGGGCGGCCCGGGCGAGGGCTATCAGTGGCCCCAGAACGAGCACGGCATCCACATCGACCACAAGGGCTTCGTCTGGCTCGCCGGCAACGGCGACACTGACGGCCAGATCCTGAAGTTCACCCCGGACGGCAAGTTCGTGCTGCAGATCGGCAAACAGGGGCCGCAGACCGACAGCCGGGACACGAGCCGCCTCGGCAAGCCGGCCGGCATGATGGTCGATCCGGAGACGAACGAGCTCTACGTGGCCGACGGCTACTACAACCACCGCGTCATCGTGTTCGACGCGGAGACCGGCGCGTTCAAGCGGATGTGGGGCGCCTACGGCAAGCCGCCGACCGACGACAAGCTCGGCCCCTACGATCCGGCGGCGGCCCCGTCCCAGCAATTCGCCAACCCGGTGCACTGCGTGCAGGTCGCCCGCGACGGCCTCGTCTACGTGTGTGACCGGACCAACGACCGGATCCAGGTGTTCCGGAAGGACGGCACCTTCGTGAAGGAGATGTTCGTCGAGAAGAACACCCGGGCCAACGGCTCGGTCTGGGAACTCGCCCTGTGGCCGGACGAGCGCCAGACCTACCTGCTCAACGCCGACGGGGCCAACAACGAGGTCCGCACCCTGAGCCGCGACACCGGCGAGATCCTCGGCCGCTTCGGCCGCAACGGCCGGATGGCCGGCGACTTCCACTGGGTCCACAACCTCGCCATCGACTCCAAGGGCAACGTCTTCACCACCGAGGTCGACACCGGGAAGCGGGCGCAGAAGTTCCTGTTCCGGGGCGACATGGTGCTGCGCAAGCGCGCCGCCCTGCCGGAGGGCGGCGCGCGATGATCGCGGCGGCCGATCCGGCCACGCCGGTCGCCGGCGCGGGCTGCGCGTGCTGCCTGCCCCGGCGCGGCTTCCTAGGCCGCCTCGCGGGGCTGGGGGCGGCGGCGCTGACGGCCGGCGCCGCGCGGGCCGAGCCGTCGCGCTACACGGGTCTGGTGATCGATTGCCACGGGCACTACACCACCGAGCCGGCCGCCATGCTGGACTGGCGCAAGCGCCAGATCGGCGCGCTCAACGACCCGGGCCAGTCCCCCAAGCCGTCGGACCTGCAAGTCAGCGACGACGCGGTGCGCGCCAGCGTGAGCGGGCGGCAGCTCAAGCTCCAGTCCGAGCGCGGCATCTCCCTGGCGCTGTTCTCGCCGCGGGCCGGCGGGATGGGCCACCATATCGGCACGGCCCGCACCAGCCTCGACTGGTCGATCGTGTCGAACGACATGATCCACCGTGTGACGAGCCTGATGCCGCAGAACTTCGTCGGCGTCTGCCAGCTGCCGCAATCGCCGGGTGTCTCGCCCAAGAACTGCACGGCCGAGCTCGAGCGCTGCGTCGAGGAGCTCGGCTTCGTCGGCTGCAACGTCAACCCGGACCCGTCCGGGGGCTACTGGACCGATCCGCCGCTCTCCGACCGGTTCTGGTACCCGCTCTGGGAGAAGATGGTCGAGCTCGACGTGCCCGGCATGGTGCATGTCAGCGCCTCGGCCAATCCCAACTTCCACGCGACCGGGGCGCACTACATCAACGGCGACACCACCGCCTTCATGCAGTTCGTGACCTCGGACCTGTTCAAGGACTTCCCGACGCTGCGCCTGATCATCCCGCACGGCGGCGGTGCCGTGCCCTATCACTGGGGGCGCTACCGGGGGCTGGCCCAGGACATGAAGCGGCCGCCGCTGTCCGAGCTGATGCGCAACGTCTTCTTCGACACCTGCGTCTACCATCAGCCCGGCATCGACCTGCTGCTCAAGGTCGTCCCGCGCGAGAACGTGCTGTTCGCCTCCGAGATGGTCGGCGCGGTGAACGGGGTCGATCCCGAGACCGGCCACGCCTACGACGACACCAAGCGCTACGTCGAGGCCGCGGCGATCCCGGACGCGGACCGGGCCAAGATCTACGCCGGGAACGCGCTGCGCGTGTATCCGCGCCTCGCGGCGCGGCTCCGGTCGGTCGGCGTGACGCCGTAGGGCCGCCGAGGCCCCCGGAGGAGTCGCAGAGGCGGGGCGGACCCGATCGCGGATCCGCCGGCGCGCGCCTGCCGGTGACCGGGCGAATGTGTCTCAGATCGACGGCGCCGCCGCGCGAACGATGTTGGTCCCAGGGCCGGACCGGCGGGTGAAGCGGGGATGTCGTTCATGAGGGTCACGATCTGCGCCGTCGCGCTCTGCCTTGTCGCGGGCCTGGGCCACGCTCAGGAGGCCGGACAGACGGTCGCCGGCGAGGGCGACTGGGTGCTCAGGAAATCGGCGGCCCCGTCGAGCGGCGACGTCGCCTGCGTTCTGGCGCCGAAGGCGCGGTCGCGCATCCAGATCGTCGGCGACCGCATCGAGATCACCGGCCTACCGAAGAATTCCATCTTCAATTATCAGTATCGGATCGACGACGGACCTGTTTCAAACGCGATGTTTCCCACAACGCAGATGCAGGACGCCGGAGTGATCACGCTGAATGGGGACGTATTGAAAGATATTCTGGCCGGTCGACGCTTCAGCATCCGCCTGCTGGACCGATGGCACGAGGCCATGACGGAGGAGATCAGCCTCTCCGGGCTGCGCGGCCTGATCGACAAGCGGGCCGAGGCCTGCAGGTAGCCGGCGCCTCACGCAGCGCGCCGGAGCCCCCTCCCCCGTGCGGGCGGATCGCGCGCGGCGGATCTCGGGAACCGGCGGCCTCGCGACCGGTCCGCCCCGGCGGCGCGAGGCCCGCGCGGCGCGACCTCAGAGCCCGGATCGCTCCGGGCCGCGCGCCTGTTCGCGCTCGTAGGCCGCGAACAGCTCGGGGAGGCGCGCGACGAGGAAGTCGCCGAAGGCGGGATGGAGCGTCTCGTCGATGATCAGGCCCACGGTCGTCGGGGTCCGCTCGACGCGCGCCAAGTGGCGCCCGTCCTCCGCCAGCCCCACCTCCGGCCCCGCGCGGACCACCGGCGGCGCCGGGGCTGGGACCGGCGCCACGGCCGCGTACACGCGCACGAACCGCTGGTCGGAGGACAGGGTCGCGAAGGCGTCCGCGGCGACGATCTCATCGACCCGCGCCCGCATCTCCGGGCTGGCGAGGCGATCCGCGAGGCTCATCCACCGGCGGCGTCCCGCCTTCGGGGCGGGACCGATGGCGGCTATCACGGAATCGGGCAGGGCGCGCCGCGCCGCGATCAGGCGCGACAGCTCGGTCTTGTCGACGAGCAGGGCGGCCATGATCACGTCGCGCCCGTGCCCGAGCCGCTCCAGCGTCAGGGCGAAGGCGGCCCGCTCGATGAAGCTGAGATCGGCCCGCGCGTTGTTCTCCTGACCCTGGGCGACGACGAGTTCGGCATCCGTGAGCGTCCGCACCAGCGCGCGGACCGGCCGCCCGAGCGCGGCGGCGGCCCGCAGCCGCCGGTGGCCGAACGCGACCTGATAGCGCCCGCTGACGGTGGGATGGGGCCGCACCAGGATCGGGGTCTGCTGCCCCTGCGCCCGGATAACGGCTACGAAGGCGTCCTCGCCGGGGCCGTCGATCACCGGCAGCCGGTCGGGGGCCGGCGACGGGTCGACGAGGCCCGGATCGAGATCGACCGCGACGCTGCCGGACCTGAGCTGGTCCTCCGCGGCGCGCGCCGAGACGACCTCGGAGGTCAGGCGCTCCAGGGACCGGCTCATCGCGCCGACCGCGCCGCGGCCGGTGAAGCTGGGAACGGCCGGGGCGGGGCCCCGCTCCGATCGCCCGGCCGCCGCGTCGTCGCGGGGCGAGTTGACCGCGGTCAACTCGGTCTGGTCGGCCGGATCGAGCAGGCCGGCGAGGAGGTTCTTGCGGGCCATCGGATCAGCGTCCCCATGCCGTGCGGATCAGCGCCTCGATCTCGCCGTTGACCGCGTCCAGGCTCTCCATCGCGCGGTCGTAGGTCGCGCGCGTGAACTGGTCGCGACTGACCTCGAACAGGGTCTGCTTGGTGATGCCGGCATCCGAGACCGCCGTGCTCTTCAGCATCGCGTTGGTGAGCACGCGCTCCCCGAACAGGGTCCGCATGAACGCGACCATCTGGGTCTGCGGACCGTCGGTCGGCTCGTAGCGCGTGACGAGGTAGCGCATCCAGTCGTAGTTCATGTCGCCGCCGGCCTTGGCGACGACCCCGAGCATCTCGGAGGTCATCAGCAGGAACTGGCACATCGACATCACGTCGAGCATCTGCGGATGCACGGTGACGAGCACGCTGGTCGCCGCGCACAGGGCCGAGAGCGTCAGGTAGCCGAGTTGCGGCGGGCAATCGACCACGACCACGTCGTAGCGGTCGGCGACCGGCGCCAGGGCCTGGGCGAAGCGCGTGAAGAACAGCGAATCGCCGTCGCTGCTCCGCTGGAGGAGGGCGCGCGGTGTCTCGTGCTCGAACTCCATCAGCTCGAGATTGCCCGGCACGAGGTCGAGGCCCGGAAAGTAGGTCTTCTGGATGACGTCGGTCAGGGGACGGCGCGCCGCGTCGTACCGGATCGCGGCGTAGAGGGTCTCGTTGTCCCGCACGTCGAATTCGGGCTGGATCCCGTGCAGGGCCGACAGGCTCGCCTGCGGGTCGAGATCGACGGCGAGGACGCGGTAGCCCTGCAGCGCCATGTGCTGCGCGAGATGGGCCGCCGTGGTGGTCTTGCCCGAGCCGCCCTTGAAGTTCACCACCGCGATGATCTGGAGATGCTCCTCGGCCCGCCGCTCCTTCCGGTACCGCCGGCCGGTCTTGGCCCCCTCGTCCAGCATGCCGCGCAGCGCCTGGATGTCGGCGCTCGAGTAGGATCGCCGCCCGGACGGCCCGATCTCGGGGGCGGGCCCCTTGCCGTCGAGCGAGAGTCGCCGCAGGTAGCCGTCGTCGACCCCGATCAGCTTGGCGGCCTCGCCGGACGAGAATCGCCGCAGCTGCTTGCGCGCCTCGGGCGGGAAAAGCCGCTGCCGGTGCGACTGCAGTTTGGCCGACAGCGCCTGCGCGTCGCCGGCGATCAGATCGTGCATCGCCATGGAGGTTGACCCCGAAGAGGGTAGGGCGGCGAGCGCCGCGGGGCTGGCCACGGTTCCGAACTCCTGTCACGGTTTTCGCGGCCGCAAACGCCGCCGCACCGTGACAAGATCACAGTCAACCTTAACAGAATGTTGACGCTCGCGCCGCCCCGCCTCCGAGCGGGCGAGCGTGTTGACCGCGGTCAACTCCCGCGACGCGGAGGGGACCGCTTGGGCCGTCGGCTGACGCTCGACGGCGCTGGCGCCACAGGGCGAAGAGCATCGGCCAGGCCGAGAACCGGCCGGAGCGGGCCTTCCGCGTCAGGTCGCGCAGATAGGCGCCGGGCGCGCCGATCGACTCGGCGCGCTGGAGGATCGCCGACAGCGCCACCAGCGCGTGGTCCCGCCCCATCGCGGCCAGGGCCGCCTCCCAGACGTCCGGGCCGATTCCCAACGCCGGACGAACGACCTCCGCCGCGCCGGCCAGATCGGACCAGCTCCGGATACCGTCGCGGGCGTAGAGCACGACGTCGGGACAGGCCTCGAGCACCATCGGCAGAGGCAGGGGCGAGGGGAGGGAAGAGGGGACCGGCGCGGGGAAGGGACGCGGCTGGTCGGGCGCGGGAGCGACGTCGGATCGCGCGGCTCCGGCCGGGCCTCGCCGGGGGCACCGTTCAGATTCGTCAGCAGGATCTGGATCTGAATTCTGATGGTGGCGCTCACCGTGAGACGCAGTGCCGACCATTTCCGGCGCATTCACCAAACTTGGCAGCCACTTGTCCACCTCCCGGCGCAGCGCCCGCAGCGGTTCGGCGGCGGCGTGCAGGTGGGGCTCGCCGGCGGTCCGACCCGGCATGCCGCCGCAGGCCGCGAACCGGTCCGCGAGCGCCGCCCAGGGCCCGGGCCATCCGGATTCGGCGGCCAGGGCGAGGATCTTCGACAGGTCGCGGCGGTGCAGGGCGATCTCCTCGCGCAGGAGCAGGCGCCGGCGCGCGGCCGCCCGCACCGCCCGGGCGAGCGCGGCGAATTCCCCCGCGCGCGCCACGAGCGGCGTCAGGTCGAACCCGAAGGCGCGCGCGATCGCGCCGGCACCGTCGCGGCGCGCGTAGCGCTTGCCGTTCGGGCTGTCCCGCCGGATCACCAGGCCGGCCGCGACGAGCTGGGCCAGCGCGCGCCGCAGCGTCGCCGGGGACGGGCCGTGCGACCGCAGCGACAATTCGCGGTTCGACGGGAAGACCACGAGCGGCGAGCCGGGCGACAGCGCCGTTTCGGGATGGAACGTGAGCAGCGCGCTCAGCACCGCGAGGGCGCGGTCCGAGACGGCGAGGTGATCCTTCGCCTCGGTTACGTCGCGGAAGATGCGCCATTTGTGCCCGACCGCGTCGTCGGGGCAGGCCTTGGCCGCCGCCTGCGCGGCCATCATGCCGAGCGAGAGCGGTCGCCGCCCAAAGGGCGTCGTGGGTTCGTGTCCGGGATGCATGGTCCTCGCCCGCGATGAGGCAAGAGAGCAGCGCCCGCCGAGGCGATGGCCGCGTCGCGTGGTTGACAGCGATGTCCGGGAGTGATTCTCTGAGGTTGTCCAGACGACAGAGAGGGCTTCCGGGGCGAACGTCTCGGGGGCCTTTTCTTTTGCCGGGTTGCTCCGTCTAGAGGAGTGGGGGTGGCCCGCCGTCAGCCGCGCGCGGCACTGGCCGGCGTCAGCAGGTCCGCCGCGCTCTCGCGGGGGCCCGTCTGATCCGGGACCCGCGCGGCCTTGCGCGCCCGCGGCGCGGCACGGGCGCGACGGGTCGGCCCCCCCGCGACGGCGACGAAGGCGCGCCGCAGCTCCGCCGGATCCGAGTGCCGCAGCACCAGACCCTCGGCCGTCATCGCGACGTTGGCTTCCGGGTACGCGTCGAGGGTGCGCTTGATCGATTCCGAGAAGGCCTGCTTGAAGCGGGAGGCGAATTCCGAGGAGCCGAACTGCGCCATCAGATCGCGCCAGGTCAGCAGTTCGCTCTCCCCGCGCGACAGCAGCGGCAGCCGGTAGCAGAGGTACACGAGGATATCGATCGCCATGGCGTTGTGGGCGACCTGGCGCAGCCTGGCGGTCGGCACCGGGATCGAGTGCCGCGTGAAGCGGTCGTAGGCGTTCTGGCTGAGCATCAGCGCTTCCGGCCAGCGCATGGCGCTGTGTCCCCCGGCGGCCCAGACCTCGAGGTCGTCATCCTTGAACGCGCCCCCCTCGATCAGGCTCTCGCGCTTGAAGACGTGGCCGCCCTCGTCGCCGTTCAGGACCATCGTGAAGATGGGGAAGCTCAGCCGGACGAGTTGGTCCTTGGTCGGCCCGATCGAGCCCCGCTCGCCGCCCGTGACCGGCAAACCGACGGCCTTCAACCACTCGGTGATCCGCCCCATCTCCATCCAGCGGTCGCCGGCGCTCCGGCGCGGATCGCGGGCCTCCGTGGCCAGCCACATGGAGAGGAGGCGCGCCTTGGGTCCGAACGGGACGCCCACCTCGATCTGGCGCCCGTTGGGCAGGACGAACCGGGCCGGCTCGACGGTCAGCGAGAAGCGACCGTCGCGCCGGTTCCACGGCTCCATCGTGTTCTTGGGCCGGCGCAGCGGCAGGCCGGCGATGCAGAAGCCCTTGTGGAGGAACGACACATCCATGCGGCCGTCGAGCGCGGGGCCGAGCCCGGTCGTCGGCCGGTCGGCTCCGGCCTCGGGGCGCAGCAGGCTCTGCTCCCACAGGCTCAACTGGCGGGTCTCTGCCGCGTTCATGCCGGTCTCGCTCTCCTCGTGCCGAGCACAGGGCAATTTGGAGGCTATCAGTTGCGAGTCGCCGACCGGGCGCAATCATCGGGTTTCCAAATCTCAGCGCGCCGACCGGGATTCTTTACAAAACTCAGCGTCGGCGACCCACGGCCGCCCAGCGGTCGAGCCGCGACGGCGTCCCGGCACGGCTGCGACCGCCGTTGGCGCCGGTCGCGGCGGCGCGAGTGCGAAAAATCAGCGCTCGCCGACCGTCCGCTGGCAAAAGTCAGCGTGGCGCACGCCGTCGGTGACGGGTGAGGGCGCTTGGCGACCTTCCAAACCGCGGCAGGCGCGTCCACCTGCGCTGATTTTTGTAAGTCCCGCGCCGTCGGACACCGCTGGGGCCGCGCTGAGTTTTCTCAGGAGCGGACAGGGGGCGCTGATTTTTGTAAGCGGTCGCGTCGGAAGGCCCGGCATCAGCGCATTGGGTGGCCACTGACCGGCGACGCGTCTCGGGCGCGCTCGGACGCCACTGGACAGAGAGCGAGGCGGCCAATCAGCCGCACGAAGGGTGGCGACCCGGCCTGCTCGGGACCTCGCCGACGCGCTTCCAGCGGCGGACCGTAACCCGCGCGCCCGTGAGGCGGCGTGAACCGATCGGCAGGGACGACCCAGATGCGAGCCGCGCACCGCAGGATCAGGATGGTGGTGCGGCGACGCGTCGGCCAGTGGCGTCGCTGACCGGCAAGGTCCCGTGGTCCGGAGACGGTCGGGCATCCGGTCGCGGCCCGCGACGACGCGGTCGGTGACCGCCCGACACATCGGAGCGCTACGGAGCGGGACCGGGAGGGGAGGGTGCCTTCGGGTTGCTCGCGCGACGGGCGTCGGCACCGGGCCGGTCATGGACGCCCCGTGCGCCCCTGCGCGGGCCGCGCGTCCCGTTCACCCATCGCCTACGAAGTTCCAGGACGTGCCGCGTCGCGGGCGGCAAGTTGTCGCTCGAGGACAGGACGCGCGCATCCGAGGTGAACCGAATCTTCCTGTCGTTGTTTACGCTCGCCACCGAGGAGTGTTGACGACGTGACACCCCGATACGGTGTGTGACGCGGCGATCCGGGCCGTCTTGCCTTCCCGGAGCGCGGTCGCGCGCCGCGATCTCTGTCGACGACCGAGGATCCGATTTGTCAGGAGGAGATCCATGAAGGGATTCACGAAAATCGTGTCGTACGCGGCGGCCGCGGCGGCGGTCTGCATGCTCGTGGTTGTGGTGGTCCAATCGGCGGGGCTCCTCGCCGGATGATGGGCCCCACGCGGTGATCCAAGTTCAAAGTTCGTACAGGGTCAGGAGCGATCGTCTAAATCCGTCTCATCGACGATGATGCCCGTATCGGGACCGTGGAGGAACAAGCGGCCTGGTGATTCTTCCCGGCATCGTCCGAGCCGAACACCGACTCAGACCGGGGTCGGAAGACGGGCGATGACCTTGATCTCGAAGTCGAAGCCCGCGAGCCAGGTCACGCCGACGGCAGTCCAGTTCGGATAGGGCGGTTCGCCGATCATTACGTCGCGTACCGCCATCACTGTGTCGAACTGCGTTTCAGGGTCGGTGTGGAAGGTTGTCACGTCCACCACGTCGTCGAAACTGCAGCCGGCCGCCGCGAGAACGGCGTTCAGCCTGTCGAAGGCACTGCGAACCTGCGCGCCGAAATCTGGTTCAGGCGAGCCATCCTCGCGGCTGCCGACTTGGCCGGAGACGAAAAGCAGGTCGCCGGACCGGATCGCGGCCGAGTAGCGGTGCTTGTCGTAGAGGGCTTGCCGTCCGGGCGGAAAGACTGCATCGCGCTTCGGCATATCGCGTGTCCTCTGCGAAGGGTGCCGACGGCTTCCATCGACCTCGCGGCACCATCCACATACGCCGCGTATGTAGAAATATCGTGACATACGCGGCGTATGTCAACACATGCGGGCATACGCGAAGGATCGAGGCATCCTGTGGCATCGGGACGGCGCGCGCTGAAGATGGAGGAAACCCGCGCGCGGCTGATCCGCGCGGCGCGTGCAGCCTTTGCCGAGAAGGGCTACGCAGCGGCGTCGATGGATGAGCTGACGGAAGCGGCCGGCCTGACGCGTGGCGCGCTCTATCACAACTTCGGCGACAAGAAGGGCCTGCTTCAGGCCGTCATCGCCCAGCTCGACGCCGAGATGGTCGCTAAGGCGCGGGTCGCGCGCGAGAGGGCGCCAACGCCCTGGCTCGGCTTCCTCGACGAGGGCGTCGCCTACATCGAGTTGGCCCTCGAGCCGGAGATCCAGCGCATCGTGCTCCTCGACGGACCGGCAGTGCTGGGCGATCCGTCGCGGTGGCCGGGCCAGACCGCCTGCCTGCGCACGACGACCGAGACGATCCAGGCCCTCGTGGAGGCCGGGACGGTCAAGCCTGTCGATGCCGAGGCCGCGGCGCGCCTGATCAACGGCGCGGCGCTCAACGCCGCGCTCTGGGTCGCCGCGTCCGACGATCCGCCGGCCGTCCTCGCCAGGGCCACCGAGGCCTTCCGGTGCTTGGCGAACGGCCTCCTCAAGTAGGCCGCCCCACCGGTCTGGACGCGTCATCCGCGGGCGCGCGCGACGCGTTCGTCGGGGGACACCTTGCAGGGTGGCCAGCGCACGAACAGCGAGAGAGGAGACGAGAACGACGTCTGCTCCGGACCTATGTCGCTCGAAAGCCGACCAGCCGGAAGCCATCCGTCTGAGACGTTCAGGCGGGCGTCGCGCGATGGCGGATGCTGGCCGAGAGCGGAATGGCCGCCGTGGAGCGCGACCGCTGCGAATGCGGACGGCCTCCCACCGACCCGACCCTGCCGTCAGAGCGTATCGGCGCGTGTCCCGGAAGCGGATCTCCAGCGTGCAGAGACCGGACGATGCGCGCCCTGCTCAGTGCGCCGGCGATCGGTCCGATGCGTCCGACGAGCGCTTCTTCCTCTTGCGCTTGCTCGCTTTCAAGACCACGTCCGCGTTGTCCTCGGCGATGCGCTCAGCCAGCGCGAAGTCGTGAAGCTCCGCGGTCGCGCCCTCGGTAGCGGTCCGCCCTTCTGTCACGGCGTAGAACGCGGCGCGGACGATCTCCTTCTTGCTCGCCTCCGGATGCCGCTCACGGATGGCGGAACGGATCGCCTTCGGCTTCATGCCCGGCGCGGCGATCCTCCTCAGCGTGTCCGCGATCTCCCGGATCGATGCCATACCGCTACCTTCACCTGACCCCTTCTGCCGGCTCACAAACCCGTCAGCCGACGGGGCGTTCCGATGCCGCGGCCACACAGGCGGCTTCCCGCGCGCGACGTCCCGCACCCGCGGACGTGAGCTCGCGCCGAACCGCCGCGCTCCTCCCGAGACCGCAACGCGCTCGGCGCGCGCGGGGGCACGCAAGCGGGCCGCGTTCACCTCAGTAGCGGGTGATGGCACGCAGGCCGAACACCGCGGCGCCGCGCACCCGCTTGCCGTCAGGATCGCGCGGATTGGCGATCCCGCCACCCGGATGGGCGATGTACTGCACCGTCGGCTGCAGGGCGATGCCGGGCGCGAGCACGGCCTGATAGGTCGCCTCGAGCAAGATCTCGGCGCTCCGGCGCGGTGCGGGTGTCGTGCTCTGGAGCGCGGCGATCGCATCGAGCCGGCGTGCCGCCGGGGAGATGCGGGTGATGCCGACGGCGAGGCCCAGCGTGTCGTCCGACCGTCCGGGGATCAGGCCGCGATAGGCGATGCCGCCGTCGATGTAGAGGTCCACGAGATTGCGGTCCCCCGGCGAGACGGACGCACGCAGGAAGACGCTGGCGCCGTCGTTGGGATCGTCCGGCTCCTGGTAAATCGTCTGGTCGATGAGCCCGTAGAGGCCCGAATTGCCCGAAACCCTCCGATCGAGGCCACTCACCGGATCCGGCGTGAGGGCATCGACGCGGCCGAAGCGGTGCCAGCCGCCCAGCGTGACGGTGCCCGGCCGGCCTTCGGAACCCGGACGGGTGTTGTAGGCGTAGGCGACCTCGGCGATGACGAGCGGGGGGTCGGAGACGGGGAAGCGGATACCGTTCGGATTGCGGCGCTGCGGGTCTACGCCCGAGCGGGGACGGCCGCCGCCGGGTGTGCCGTCGATCACGCTCGCCTGGAACGAGAGATCGGGCGTCGGGACGTACTTCAGGCGGACGGTCGGCGCCGAGAGCGGATAGGCCGGCCCTCCGTCCACCATGTTCGCGGCGAAGATCTCCGGCCAGCCGAAGGTACCGTTGGTGAACAGGATGCTGGTCTGGCTCACCATGTACTCGGTGTCGGCGGAGAGCTGGCCGATACGGACGGACAGCCTGTCGTCGAACAGGCTCTGCTCCAGCCACAGCTCCGAGAGCCGCGAAGCCGGCAGGGCCTCGATCTCGCTGATCGTCATGAGGTTGCCGACGCGGCTGCGGGAGGCTCCGCTGCCCTGGATCTGGTAGACAGTGGCGTGGGCCGTCGCCCCCTTCCACCCCGCGAGCGTGTCGAGATCGACATCGACGTCGAGATCGAGCAGCGTCAGGCCCGTGGAGCCCCGCCGCAGGCCGCCGCGCAGGTTGCGGAAGGTCTCGGCCACACTGATCAGGCCGAAGGTGATCCCGCGGCTCTCCAGGAAGGCGCGGAACCCGCCGGGATCGCCGGCGGTCCCGAGGAGGGGCTGGAACGAGGTCGTGACCTCCGCCGCGCGACCGGCCGAGAACACGGGCTGAGCGACCGAGGTCTGCGGATCGCCGCCTGCGCCCGAGGGTGAACCGATGGCGAGGCCTTCCGCGGCGACCCGCGCGGCCGTCGCCAGCGGATCCGCGGCCGGTTCGGCCAAGGCACGGCCGACCGGCGCGATGAGAACGAGCGTGATGCCAGCGAGGGCGCAGATGACAGAGCGCACCAGGACCTCTGGAGACATCGGGCTCGGCGAACGAAGGCATAGCCTCGTGACCATTCGACGACGGCGGTGGCGAGACATCGCCGCGAATTGATGGGACAGACGTGGCGCTGGCACTGGCTCGTACAACCGCAGGTCGCTAGGGTTCTCCGCATCACCGGAGGTCCTCCACCGTGCGTACGCTCGCTCTCGCCTCGGCCCTCGTCTTCGCCTGCACGGTGTCCGTCCGAGCGCAGGCCCCCGCACCCTCGGCGGCTCAGACCGCGCAGCGGGATCGGATGAAATCCTGCAACGTGGATGCTGGGACGCAACGGCTGTCGGGCGCCGCCCGCAAGAGCTTCATGGCAGATTGCCTCGCGGGAAAGAGCGCCGCGCCGGCCAAGGAGCTGACGCCGCAGCAGATGAAGATGAAGAGCTGCAATGCGGATGCCTCGGCCAAGAGCCTCAAGGGCGCCGAGCGCAAGGCGTTCATGAGCACGTGCCTCAGAGGTTAGTCGCCTGCGCCCATACCGCGTCCCTGTTCGGCTTCTGACCAATGTCAGGGCTGCGTGAAACGGATGCCGTTCGAGATACCGACCGATCTCGGGCGTCCTGAACGTCACTCGGGCTTCCACGAAGCGGTCGACGTCCCCCTCACTCTCCCCCCGCTCCGTCGCGGAACGGTTTTGCCAGCCTCGCCGTAACTGACCCATCGAGCCGCGACGGCGCGGGTCAGATGGCCGAGGCGGTCCCAGCATGAAGCGCGCTCCCTTCCGCATCCTGATCCGCATCGAGGGCGATCGGCGCGTCCTGCGCGCGACCTCGGAGCGCGAGGCGGCGATCAAGGCCGAATCCGTTCTCCGGCGCTATGACGTCCTGCCCGGCGGCGCCGGCCTCATCATCGAAGCGTCGGACACCCGGGCGAGCGCGCGCATCGCGGCCTATCTGGCCGACGTCGCGCTCGAGATGGAAATCGCGTGATCGGCCTCCGAGGATGACGGTCTCGGACAGCGCGGTCCCCTACGTGCTGGGCGCTGCGGCGGTGCGCTCGGTCGAGGTCATCGACGGCGGCGGCACACTGGCGATCCGATTGCGGTCGCCCGACGACAGTGAGTTCTGCGTCCTGCTGCCGATCGGTGTCGTGGGCGACCTCCTCTTTCAACTCGCGGATGTGATGAGCGTCAGCCTTGACCCACGCCCATGACCGAGAGGATGCCCACCTGGGCGAAGGGGATGACCCGGTGCTCGACGCGGTCGCCGTGCTTCGGTGCCGCGGGTACACGGTCGAGCCGGATGACGACTGCGCGCGCTGGCGGATCGACGGTGCTGACTGGATCACGCTCAGCGACCTGTTCGCGCGGGCTCTGCGGCTCGGCTTGAGAGACGGGCCGGGACGCGCGCAGTAATCCCCGGCCAGACCGGGAGCCTGTCCGCTGAGGGATCGACCGGCGGGATCAAACACCTAGTTGATCAGGCAGAAGCCGGCTTCCGCCCTGTCGACGCCGCCGACGCGCCTCCCGGTCTCGCAACTCGGGGCGACGGCGCGCACCGCTTGGACACGCGGCGTTTCGGGCGGCGGGCGGAGGAGGGTGGGCTGTGGCCGAAGCTCCGGCTCGCGCGCTTCGGCCGGCGTGTTCGCCACCGCTGCCGCGGCCGCCGCAGGAACGGCCGCAGCGATGGGGGCCGGCGCGATCGCGATGGTGGGACGGTAGCCGGCACGGCCGCTCGGGGCCGTGTCGGTCGCGGCGACAGACGGAGGCAACGCGGGTCGCTGCGCCGTCGACGACCGCCCGAAGAACAGACGCCCGCGCCCGCGCGCCTCGACGGTGTCGATGCTACCCACAAGTGTAGAGAACGCCACACCTGCCACCAGCCACGCGCGCATGATGTCCCCCACCGCACGCGAGGAGTATGGCAGCGAACCAATTCAATAGTGCTGCCATGACCTTTCAAATTCGATTGATTTGATGAATGCAGAGCGCGGACATGTCGCGACAGCGCGGAAGTTCCGCGCGCCTGACCTGTCGGCCCCCCTCAGCAAGAGCGGCTCCCGGCGCGCCGATGACCGATTGCGCCGTGCACCGTCCGCCGTGTCGCGTGCTGAGCCGACCGATACGGTGTGGCCGCGCAGCCGGGAGGACACGCCCCCGCGGCAAGTCTTGCGGGCAGGACTTCCGGGCACGACCCACCGGCAAGCCTTCTTACGCCCGCCGGACCCGCGGCGCCGGAGACCGGAGCCGAGACAGCCGGGCGTCAGGTACCGGGGCGGCCCAACCAACGACACCCTGGAGCCGCACCGCCCGGCGGGCCGCGCCGTGCCGGAGGGCCGGATGAGAACGGTGACTCCACCCGTTCTCGATCGAGGGCCCGTCGCCCGCCGGATCTCCTGCCCGTGTTTCGACGCAAGACTTCTCCGACCGACGCGTCGCCCGGCGCCGGTTCAGGTCCCGCCGCGGGGCAACTCACGGTGTCGGGCGTGAGCCGACGCTACGGCCGGACGCTGGCGCTGGACAACGTGTCGCTGACGCTCGGTCCGGGCGAGATCCTGGCGGTGCTCGGCGCCTCCGGCTGCGGGAAGAGCACGCTGCTGCGGCTCATCGCCGGCCTGGACGCGCCGGACGCGGGCGAGATCGCCTTCGGCGATCGCCGCGTCGCCGGGCGCGGCCGCAACGCGCCGCCCGCGAGCCGCGGCGTGGGCCTGATGTTCCAGGACTACGCGCTGTTTCCCCACCTCACCGTGCTGGCCAATGTCCGCTTCGGCCTCGCCCATCTCCGCGGCGCGGACGCGCGGGACATCGCCCGCGAGCGCCTCGATCAGGTCGGGCTGGCACACCGCGCCGACAGCTATCCGGGCACGCTGTCGGGCGGAGAGGCGCAGCGGGTGGCGCTCGCCAGGGCGCTGGCCCCGCGTCCGCGGGTGCTGCTCCTCGACGAGCCGTTCTCGAACCTCGATGCCGGCACCCGCGAGCGTGTCCGCGCCGACACCCTGGCGGTCCTGCGGCGGGACGGCATCGGCGCGATCCTCGTCACGCACGACGCGGCCGAGGCGGTCGCCTGCGCGGACCGCATCGTCCTGATGCACCGGGGTCGGATCGTCCAGAGCGGCAGCGCCGAGGCGCTGTACGCCGCGCCGGCGACGCCGTTCGCCGCCCGGGCGCTCGGCGAGATCATCGAGATTCCGGGCCGCGCCGTCGACGGCCACGTCGCGACACCCCTCGGCACGCTGCCCCGGCCCGACGCCGTGCCGGAGGGCGCGGTCAAGGTCTGCCTGCGCCCGGAGGCGATCCGCCTCGGGCCGGCGGGTGCCGGGGTGCCGGCCAGGATCCTGGGCCGGGCCTTCGCGGGGCCGCGCCTGCGCCTGGACATCGCGGTCGCGGGCCTCGGCGCGCCGCTGCGCCTCGACCTCCCGCCGGAGGCCGTCCCGGGCGAGCAGGTCGGCATCGAGCTGCTGCCCGGGCGCGCCCACGTCTTCCCGCTGCCGGACGGAGTCCAAGTGTTGTCAGATTGTAATTAGAATACATCTAAATAAATCCGCCTTGCAGGTCGCATTCTTACTGTATAGCACCGGCTCGTCGCTCGACGAACGGGGTTTATCATGTTGGACGTCTGCAGAACCGGAGCCTGGGCGAGCCTGTGCCTGTCTCTCTGCTTCGGCGGACCGGCCTACGCGGCCGAGGTCAACCTCTACACCACCCGCGAGCCGGGCCTGATCCGGCCGCTGCTCGACGCCTACACGGCGCAGAGCGGCGTCACCGTGAACACGGTCTTCGTGGAGAAGGGGCTGGCCGAGCGGGTCGCCGCGGAGGGCGCGCGCTCGTCCGCCGACGTCCTCATGACGGTCGATATCGGCAACCTGATCGAACTCGTCGACCGCGACCTGACCCAGCCGGTGCGCTCGCCCGTGCTCGAAGCGGCCGTGCCGGCGCCCCTGCGCGGCGCCGACGGGCGCTGGTTCGCCCTCTCGATGCGCGCGCGCGTGCTCTACGCCGACACGGGCCTGAACGATCTCGCGGCCGCGACCTACGAATCGCTCGCCGACCCGCGCTGGAAGGGCAAGGTGTGCCTGCGCTCGGGCCAGCATCCCTACAACACCGCCCTGATCGCCGCCTTCCTCTTCCGCCACGGCGCGGAGAAGACGGAGGCGTGGCTGCGGGGCGTGAAGGACAACCTCGCCCGCAAGGCGACGGGCGGCGACCGGGACGTGGCCCGCGACATCGCGGCCGACCTCTGCGAGGTGGGCCTCGGCAATTCCTACTATGTCGGACTGATGCGCTCGGGTCGCGGCGGGGCGGACCAGCAGAAATGGGGCGCGGCCATCAAGGTCGTGCTGCCGACCTTCGAGGGCGGGGGCACGCACGTGAACGTGTCGGGGGCGGTCGTCGCCAAGAACGCGCCGAACCGCGACCAGGCGGTCAAGCTCCTCGAGTACCTCGTCTCCGACGCCGCGCAGGCGCTCTACGCCAAGGTCGACTACGAGTATCCGGTGAAGGCCGGCGCCCCGATCGAGCCGCTGCTCGCGGAACTCGGTCCGCTGAGCGTCGATCCGACGCCGCTCGTCGAGATCGCCCGCAACCGCAAGGCGGCGAGCCTGCTCGTCGACAAGGTCGGCTTCGACAACTGAGTTCGAGCCGGGCCGGATGTCGGTGACCCGCTCTCTGGGCTGGGCGGGGGCGGTCGCCCTGGCGGCGCTGCTGCTCGCGCCCGTGATCTCCCTGGGCTTCACGGCGTCCGAGGGCGGCGGCGAGCTGTGGCCGCACCTCGCCGCCTACGTGCTGCCGCAGGCGATCCGCGACACCGCCCTGCTGCTCGCGGGCGTCGGCCTCCTGGTGATCGGGCTCGGGACCGCGACGGCGTGGCTGGTCGCGGCGTTCGACTTCCCCGGTCGGCGCCTCCTCGAGGCCGCCCTGCTGCTGCCGCTGGCGATGCCGACCTACGTGGTCGCCTACGCCTATCTCGACCTGCTGCACCCGCTCGGGCCGTTCCAGGTCGGGCTGCGGGGCCTGCTCGGCCTGTCGAGCCCGCGCGATCTCGCCCTGCCGGACCTGCGCTCGCTGCCGGGCTGCAGCCTGCTGCTCGGCTTCGTGCTCTACCCTTACGTCTATCTGCCGACCCGCGCGCTGTTCCTGATGCAGGCCGGCTCGCTGCTGGAAGCCGCGCGCACGCTCGGGGCCGGACCGTGGCGCAGCTTCCTGCGGATCGCCCTCCCGCTCGCGCGGCCGGCGATCGCCCTCGGCACCGGCCTCGCCCTGATGGAGGCGCTGAACGATGTCGGCGCGGCCGAGTTCCTGGGGGTGCGCACGCTGACGGTGCAGGTCTACGCCACCTGGGTGAACCGCTCGGACCTGCCCGGCGCCGCGCAGATCGCGCTGGTGATGCTGGCCGCGGTGGTCGCGGTCGTCGGCCTCGAACGGCTCGCGCGGGCCGGCCGCGGCTATGCCGGGGGCGCCCGCCGCCACACGGCCGGCGCGCGCCGCCGGCTGGACGGCTGGCGGGCCGGGGCGGCCCTGGCCCTGGGCACGGCCCCCGTCGCGATCGGATTCTTGGTGCCGGCGGGCTCTCTCGGCCTCGAGGCGTGGCGCCGGATCGACGCGAGCGGCTTGCCCGACGCGCTCGCCGCCCAGGCCCTCAACACGGTCTACTACGCGGGCCTCGCCACGGCGGTGACGGTGCTGGCGGGCCTGGCGGTGGCGGCCGTTCCCTCCCTGCTGAGCGCCCGGGCCGGGCGCCTGCTCATCGGCGCGGCCGGGATCGGCTACGCCATGCCCGGGACCGTGCTGGCGGTCGGGCTCCTGGGTCCTCTGGCGCTGGTCGAGGCCGGGTTGTTCGAGGCCGGCCTGACGACCGCACGGGTGGGGCTCGGGACCGGCGCCGCCCTCGTCATCGCCTACGCCCTGCGCTTCCTGACCGTCACGGTGGGCGCCAGCGAGGCCGGCTTCGCGCGGATCCCGCGCACCATCCCCGACGCCGCGCGGGTGCTCGGGCGGGGTCGGCTCGCCACGCTGGTCACCGTGCAGCTGCCGCTGGCCTGGCCCGCGGTGCTGAGCGGCGGCCTCCTCGCCTTCGTCGACATCGCCAAGGAGCTGCCGGTGACGCTGCTCCTGCGTCCCCTCAACGTCGAGACGTTGAGCACGCATCTCTACGGCGAGGCGGCGCGCGGCACGTACGAGGACGGCGCCGTCGCCGCCGTGCTCATCGTGATGATCGGTCTCCTCCCGGTGACGCTCCTGCTCAGGCTCGACCGGAACGCGATCGGGCCGGGACGGTTGGCCGGGGAAGAGCCGCGGACCGGCCGGGGATAGGTCGGGGAGAGGCCGGGGAGAGGTCGGGGATCGATCGCCCGCCCTTCGCGCCGCCCGCTCCGCGCGCCGGTATCCGGCCCGTGCCGCGCGCCCGTCTCCGCGTCGCGGGCCTCGGCGGTCAGGCGACGGTCGGCACGATCCCGCCCTCGACCCGGAGCGCGGCGCCGTTGGTCGCGGCGGCGAGGGGACTCGCCAGGTAGGCGATCATGGCGGCGACCTCATCCGGCTCGATCAGGCGCTGGATCAGCGACAGCGGCCGATGGAGCCGGAAGAACTCCGCCTCCATCGCCTCGGGCGACAGGTCGGGATCGGAGGCGACACTCTTCAGGAAATCGCCGATCCCGTCGGAGCGCGTGGGCCCGGGCAGCACCGTGTTCACGGTGACGCCGCTGCCCTTGGTGAGCTGGGCGAGTCCGCGGGCGATCGTCAGCTGGGCCGATTTGGTCACGGCGTAGTGGATCATGTCGGGCGGCGGCACGATCCCGGACTCGCTCGAGACGAACAGGACGCGCCCCCAGCCGCGCGCCTGCATCCCCGGGAGATAGGCCTGCGCAAGCCGGGCCCCCGACACGACGTTGACCGCGAACAGGCGGTGCCAGTCGTCGTCGGCGATGTCCGGGAAGGCCTTGGCCTCGTAGATCCCGAGATTGTTGACGAGGATGTCGACCGCGGGGGCCGCGCGCACGAGCGCGGCAGCGCCCTCGGCCGTGGCGGGATCGGCCAGGATCGCGCGCGCGCGGCCCGCGGCGGCGACCGCGGCCGCGGCCGCGTCGAGCTTGGCCTGCTGGCGCCCCGCGATGATGACCTCCGCGCCCTCCGCGGCCAGCCGTTTGGCCACGGCGAGACCGATCCCGGCGGTCGAGCCGGTGACCAGGGCGCTTCGTCCCGTGAGCTGAAGATCCATGACGGTTCGTCCTCGTTGCCGTGTCGGTCCCGAGGAGATGGACGGCCGCCAGATTGCTGAGTAGCAGGCATCGCGGCACGATGATCGTGACTTCGGTGCACGAGTGGCGGCGCGATGGACAACCGGCTCGGGGACATGGAGGCGTTCCTCCAGGCGACGCGGTGCGGCAGCTTCGCGGCGGCCGCCAAGGCCCTGCGGCAAACCCCCTCCGCCGTGAGCCGGGCCGTCGCCCGCCTTGAGGCGCGCCTCGGGGTCGCGCTGCTCCGGCGCACGACCCGATCCCTGACCCTGACCCCGGAAGGCGAGGCCTATCGCGAGCGGGCCGCCGAGCTGATGGCGGAACTCGACGCGATGGAGCGGGGCCTCACCCAGACCGCCGCCGAGCCGAGCGGGCGGCTCCGGGTGAACGCCTCGGTCCCGTACGGGACCCACGTCGTCCTGCCGGTCCTGCCGCGCTTTCTCGCGCAGCACCCGCGGATGAGCCTGGATCTCGCCCTGACCGACGAGGTGATCGACCTGCCCGCCACGCAGGCGGACGTCGCGATCCGGATCGGCCCACTCCGCGACACCCGCCTGCGGGCCCGACGCCTCGGGCGCAGCCGGATGATCGTGGTCGCCGCCCCCGCCTATCTCGCGCGGGAAGGTGTCCCGGAGCATCCCGACGACCTCGCGGCGCACAAGTGCCTCAACTTCAGCTTCCGCCGCTCCCTCGATACCTGGCCGTTCCGCGTCGGAGCCGATCTCAACCAGCGGCCGATCCAGGGGAATTTCTACGGCAATTCCGGCGAGGTGGTGCGCCTGATGGCGCTCGGCGGCGCCGGGATCGCCCGCCTCGCCCGGTTCCATGTGGCGGCCGATCTCGCGGCCGGTCGGCTCGTGCCGGTGCTGGAGGCGTTCAACCCCGGCGATGCCGAGGACGTCCACGTCCTCTATGTCGGCCACGCGCGCTTGGCGCTGCGCATCCGAAGCTTCGTCGATTTCCTCGCCGCCCACGCGACGGTGGAGGAATGACATCGGCGCGGCAGACGCTTCACGAGCGATGCCTCGACTGCAGTAATATTGAGTTTCATTGCTAGAAGACGCGCAATATTTGAGACGCTTGGGTCCTGAACAGGATCAGATCCGGCGACGGAGAGGCCGGCTCGCGGTCCGGGCGCTGGAACCGAGTGTCGCCGAGCCCGTCCTGCGCGGCCCGACCTCGGTGCAGCGCGCGCCTGCGCGCGACCCCGAACCGCTCTGGCAGCCATCGGCCGCTCTGAGTGCTAACCGACTGAGATCGCGGGCGATTCGGCGTTTGTTAACAGCTCAGCCGGCAACTTTCTTGCTTCGTCGTGGGTCACTGTCACGATGCGCGCAGGAGGGGCCGCCATGAGCGTTTCGACCGCCTTCCGTCGTCAGCTGGAAGGCTACAGCCTGACGACAGCCGAGATCCTGTATCACCTGCCCGACCATCCCCACCTGCTCCAGACCTTCATCTGGCAGCAGCACGATCTCTTCCCCGTCTTCCCGGAGCTGAAGCGCTTCCTGGCCTTCTGGCAGGGCGCCCTCGATGGGCCGCTGCATTCGGTGAAGGTGGCCCACAGCCGCCTGATCAGGCCCGCGGAATTGCGGGCCGTCGGCAGCGAGTTTCACCTCCACTGACGCCGGGGGCGGGAGCCGAGCTTTCCGCGGACCCGCGCGGGAAGCGCGATCGCGATGGTCGCGGAGATCGCGGAGATCGCCTGCGCCGGCCGGATGCGGGTGCCGGGTCCGCGCTCAGATCTCGCCGCGACTCATCCGCTTGGCGATGTGGTCCGCCTGCCGCAGGGCCAGCGCGACGATGGTGAGGGTCGGATTCTCCGCGGCGCCGGTCGTGAACTGGGAGCCGTCCGAGACGAACAGGTTCTCGACATCGTGGGCTTGGCCGAAGCGGTTGACGACGCCGTCCCGGGGCTTCGCGCTCATGCGGTTCGTGCCGAGGTTGTGCGTCGACGGATAGGGCGGGGTGCGGATGGTGCGGACCGCGCCGACGGCCTCGTAGAGGGCGCTGCCCTGCCTGTAGGCGTGCTCGCGCATCGCCTCGTCGTTGGGATGGTCGGCGAAATGGACCGACGCGACCGGCATCCCGTAGGCATCCGTGTCGTCCGACAGGGTGATGCGGTTGTCGGAACAGGGCATGTCCTCGCCCACGATCCAGAGGCCCGCCATGTTCCGGTACTTGTCGAGGGCGCCGGTGAAGTCGCGGCCCCACGTCTGCGGGTCGAGGAACGCCGCCATGAAGGGCAGGCCCAGGGAGAGCGTCTCGAGCTCGTAGCCGCCGACGAAGCCGCGGCTCGGATCGTGCCGGGCCTCGTCGCGCACGATGCCGGCCATCGTGGTGCCGCGGTACATGTGGACCGGCTTCTCGAAGATGGCGTAGACCGAACCGGTCGTGTGGCGCATGTAGTTGCGCCCGACCTGCCCCGACGCGTTGGCCAGACCGTCAGGGAACTTCGCCGAGTGCGAATTGAGGAGGAGTCTCGGGCTCTCGATGGAGTTGCCGGCCACGGCGACGGCCCGCGCTCTCTGCCGGTGCTCGACGCCGTCCTTGTCGGCGTAGACCACGCCGGTGACCTTGCCGCCGGGATCGTGCTCGATCCGCAGCACCTGGCAGCCCGAACGGACCTCGAGCCGGCCCGTGGCCTCGCCCTTCGGGATCTCCGCGATGAGCGTCGACCACTTCGCGCCCGACTTGCACCCCTGGAAGCAGAAGCCGAGCTGCATGCACGCGGCGCGGTCGTCGCGCGGCTCGGAGTTGATGGCCATCCGGCCGGTATGCACCTCCGTGTAGCCGATCTTGCGGGCGCCGGCCTCGAGCACCTTGAAGTTGTTGTTGCCCGGCAGGCCCGGGATGCCGTTGGTGCGCGTGACGCCCATCCGGTTCTCGGCCATGGCGTACCAGGGGTCCATCTCCGGGAGGTCGACGGGCCAGTCGAGGAGGTTGGCCCCCTTCACGGCGCCGTAATGCGTGCGCGTCCTGAACTCGTGCTCCTGGAAGCGCAGCGACGCGCCCGCCCAGTGCACGGTCGAGCCGCCGACGGCCTTCACGATCCAGGCCGGCAGGTTGGGGAACGTCTTGGCGATCGGCCACGGCCCGGTGGCGTGCCGCTTGTCCTTCCAGGCGAGCTGGGCGAACGAATCCCACTCGTCGTTGACGAAGTCGAAGGTCTCGTGCCGGTCGCCCGCCTCGAGGATGACGGTGTCGATGCCCTTGAGCGCGAGCTGGGTCCCGAGGGTCCCGCCGCCGGCGCCCGAGCCGACGATGACGAAGACGGAGCCGTCGCTGAGGTCGTAGGGAGCTGACATGGTTTCCTCCTGCCGCGGATGGGCCCCGTCCCGTCTTCGCGCGGGATGGTCGAACCGAGCGGTGAATGCGTGTCGCGCGCGGCCGCCGGCGCGGGCGCCGGGCCGCCGTCAGAGCCAGTCGATGTCGTCGAAGCCGCGCTCCAGGTAGCCGCCCTTGTCGAAGGAGGCGCCCTCGTAGCCGAAGATCGGCCACAGCTCCTTCTGGTTGTAGAGACCGACGATGAGGTTGGCCCGCACCTTCTGGAAGAACGGGGTCGGCTCGATGGTCTCGAGGAGGGCTGCCCGGTCCGTATCCTGCGGAACCTTGGCGTAGGGCAGGCGGTGCCTCTCGACGGCCGCCCGGTTGAGCGCGGCCATCCCGTCCTCGAGGAGCGTCAGTTCTCCTGGAGCGGTCCGCGCCGCGTCGTCGAGGATCTGCACCGCGGCGGCGTAGTACCTGTCGGCGACGCGGTCGTGCGGGTAGCAGTCGCGCGACATCTGCACGAGCGAGGCGAAGGTCTCGGGCTTCGTCGCCTTCGGCATCTGCGCCCAGGCCCGCCCGGTCACGCTGCCGTCCGGCATGACCGCGACCGCGAGCAGCGTCGAGCCCGCGGCGCCCAGGAAGCCGCGGCGGGACAGGTGTGCGCCCGTCTCCTGCATCCTCATCCCGTCCTCCCCTGTCCGTGTCGGTCGTGCCGGTGCCGCGGCGGCCGATGGCGGGCCGTCGCGGGTCATCAGGCGAAGCGCCAACCGCGGGCGAGCACCTCGATCTTGTGCTCGTCCGGGTCGTCGATGAAGCAGGAGCGCGCCGTGCCCCGGGCGGCCCCCACGCCCAGGCCGCAGGCGCCGTCGTGGCCCGTGTTGACCGTCAGCGCCGACGCGAGACCGGACGCGGCATGCGCGAGATCGATCGGGGTGAAGGTTTCGAAGCCGGGCCGGTCGGCGGTGTCGAGGCGGAAGGTGGTCCGGTAGAAACGCGCGGAGCGCGCCGCGTCCCGGACCCGGATCATCGCGGGGATCCGCTCGGGCATGTCGGACATGTCGCGCATGATCCCCCTGTCGAGGCCCGAGGCCGAAGGCCCCGAGGGGTCCCGCCGAGCGGAAACTTAGAGCCGCTCCAGCGTGCGGTGGTAGTATCATGCTACTGCGGAGCGGGCCCGCGACGATCCGCGGAGCGCGTTATGCCAGAGCCCGGAAGGCGGTGGAAACGGGCGCGCGCTGCATTATTGTTCCTCATCCCGGGGAAGCGCGGGCGGTCGCCGCGGGTGAGCGGCGCGGATCGCAGGGGTGGACATGTGCAATCTGTACTCGGGGATGCCGTCCGCCGACTACGAGGGCGAGACCCGCTCCATCCGGCTCGGCGGACACTCGACCTCGATCAGGATCGAGGTGATGTTCTGGAACGTGCTCGAGGACATCGCCGCCGCTCAGGGCATGACCCTTCCCCGCCTCGTGACGCTTCTCTACGACGAAGTGCTCGCTCTCCACGGTGAGGCACGCAATTTCGCCTCGCTCCTGCGGTGCGCGTGCCTGAGGCACCTCGAGATGAAGGCGGACCGCCTCGCCTCGGCGCAGCGGCGCGCCGTGGAACAGCGCGGCAGGGTCGCGGGGGACGTCGATGGCGCCCTGGACCGGATCGACGACCGTGACGTCGGCGTCGGACACGTCGCGCGGACCGCGCGCGCCCTGCGCGGCGACGCGGTCCGGCCGCGCGATGCCCGCGGCGAGGGCTGAGGCGCGTCCCCCCCGGCATGGCCGATGCAGAGGGCTGGCGCGGTCGGCCGCTCCGGCCCCGATGAACGGATACCCGACATGCCGCTGCAGGAAGCCCCGAGGTCGCCCATCCGCGGCGGTCGCATCGCGATCGCCGGCCTCGGCACCGTCGGGCTGGCCGTGGCGCGCGCGCTCGATGCGGGCGCCATATCGGGGCTGAGGCTGACCGCCGTCGCGGTTCGCGATGCCGCCAGAGCCCGGGCCGCCCTCGCGGCGCTCGCGGAGCCGCCGGAGGTCGTCACCGCGTTCGACGCCCTGGAGCCGCGGGCCGACATCGTGCTGGAATGCGCGCCGTCCCAGCATCTCCCGGCGATCGTGCGGCCCTTCGTGGCGGCGGGGAAGACCGCGATCGTGCTGAGCTGCGGCGCGCTCCTCGATCACGAGGACCTCGTGGCGACGGCCCGCGCCCACGGCGGTCAGATCGTCGTCCCGACCGGCGCGCTGCTCGGCCTCGACGCCGTGACGGCCGCCGCGGAGGGCACCATCCGCACGGTGCGGATGATCACCCGCAAGCCCGTGCGCGGCCTCGTCGGCGCGCCCTACCTCGCGGAGAACGGCATCGAGATCGGCGGCATCACCGAGCCGATGCGCATCTTTGCCGGCAGCCCCCGCGAGGCGGCCCGCGGCTTCCCGGCGAATCTCAACGTCGCGGTCGCGCTCTCGCTGGCCGGCATCGGTCCCGACCGGACCGAGCTCGAGATCTGGGCCGACCCCGGCCTGGAGCGCAACACGCACCGCATCGAGGTGGAGGCCGACGCCGCGCGCTTCGCGATGACGATCGAGAACGTCCCGACCGACGAGAACCCCCGCACGGGCCGCATCACGGCCCTGTCGGTCGTCGCCTACCTGCGCAAGCTCACAGCCCCGCTCCGGGTCGGAACCTGACAGACCGGACCCGGCCGGCACGGCCCCTGCCGCCGCGCCCCCCCGCCCGGAGCGGTGCCCGGGCGCGGTCGCCTCTCAGAGCCCGGAGCGGTCCGTGACAGCGGCGAGCGGCGCGATCCCGTCCGCCATCGAGCGGGCCACGGCGGCCCCGTCAAGCGCGGGCGGCGCCGGCCGCGGGCCGCGCGGCGAGGTCGAGGCGCGGCCCCGCGGGCTCCGCGCTCACCTCCCGGACGCCGCCCGCGATCTCACCCCGCCACTTGGCGACCGCCGCGGTGGCGAGCCCGTTACCGAGGACGTTCGTGACGGTGCGCCCCATGTCGAGGATCTGGTCGATGCCCATGATCAGCAGGATGCCGGCGGCCGGGAGACCGAACATCGGCACGGTGGCGGCCACCACGACCAACGAGGCCCGCGGCACGCCGGCGATGCCCTTGCTCGTCACCATCATGACGAGCAGCATCGTCAGCTGCTCGCCGAAGCCCATGTGAATCCCGAACGCCTGGGCGATGAACAGGGCGGCCATGGCCTGGTACATCATCGAGCCGTCGAGGTTGAACGAGTACCCGAGCGGCAGCACGAACCCCGTCACGCGCGGGCGCACCCCGAAGCGCTCCAGCACCTCGACGGTGCGCGGGAAGGCGGCCTCGCTGCTCGCCGTCGAGAAGGCGAGGATCATCGGGGCGCGCAGCAGGCGCAGCAGCTCCACCACGCGCCGGCCCAGCACGGCCCAGCCGGCACCGATCAGCAGCAGCCAGAGCAGGGACAGGCCCGCGTAGAAGCTGGCGATGAACTTGCCGTAATCGAGAAGGACGCCGAGCCCTTGGACGGTGACGACCGCCGCGATGGCCGCGAAGACGGCGATCGGCGCGAGCCGCATCACCGTGTCGGTGACCCTGAACATCACGCGGGCGAGGCCGTCGAGAAGCTGCACCATCGGCTCGCTGTAGCGCCGGTCGATCGTGCTGAGACCGAAGCCGAAGAAGATCGAGAAGACCAGGATCTGCAGCACCTCGTTGCCGGCCATGGCCGAGACGATGCTGGTCGGGAAGACGTGGACCAGGAAGTCGCGCAGGTTCAGCGAGGCGGCCTTCAGGCCGGTCTGCGCCCCCGCGTCGGGCAGCGGCAGGCCCAGGCCCGCGCCCGGCTGGAACAGGTTCGCGGTCAGGAGCCCGAGGGTGAGCGAGACGACCGAGGCGGTGACGAACCAGCCCATGGCCAGCGCGGCGACCCGGCCGACCGAGCGGGCGTCGCCGAAGCTCGCGATGCCGGCCACGATGGTGGCGAACACGAGCGGCGCGATGATCATCTTGATCAGACGCAGGAAGATGTCGGTCGCGAGGGTGAAGTGCGCCGCGAACGCCTTGGCCTCGTCGGGTCCGGCCGCCAGTCCGTGCAGGACGGCGCCGACGAGGATGCCGAGTGCCAGCCCGAGCCCAGTATAGAGCGTGAGCCGGCCCGAGCGCGATGTCGTGGAATCCGGGTCCGTATCGGCGTGCGTCATCCGTTGTCCTCCCATGGGATCGTGTTGTTCGGCGTGCAGGATCCGACCGCTGGCGTCGCGGGCGCGGATCCCGGATTCTGGATCAGGCCCCGGCGACGGCCCGGGCGATGACCGGATCGGGGGCTTGCGGGCGGGTCAGCCGCTCGGGCCGGAGGACCGCGTCGAGCTGCGCGCGGGCCATCAGCCCCTTCTCGAGCACGAGGTCGTAGACGCCGCGACCGGTCGCGTGCGCCTCCATGGCGACGGCCGTCGCGTTGCGGTAGCCGATATAGGGGTTGAGCGCGGTCACGATCCCGATCGAGTGCTCGACGCTGGCGCGCAGCCGTTCGCGGTTGGCGGTAATGCCCCGCACGCAGTGGAGATCGAGCGTGCGGCAGGCGGCTTCGAGATGCGCGAAGCTGCGGAACAGGCTGTAGGCGATCACGGGCTCGAAGGCGTTGAGCTGCAGCTGGCCGGCCTCGGCCGCGAAGCTGATCGTCACGTCGTTGCCGATCACCTCGAACGCCACTTGGTTCACCACCTCGGGGATCACCGGATTGACCTTGCCGGGCATGATCGAGGAGCCGGCCTGCCGGGCCGGCAGGTTGATCTCGCCGAAGCCCGCGCGCGGACCGCTGGAGAGCAGGCGCAGGTCGTTGCAGGTCTTGGACAGCTTCACGGCCACCCGCTTGAGGACGCCGGACACCTGCACGAAGGCGCCGCAATCCTGGGTTGCCTCGACCAGATCCTCGGCCGTGACGAGCGGGATGCCGGTGATCTCGGACAGCCGCGCGCGGACCGCGGCCGCGTAGAGGGGATGCGCGGTGATGCCGGTCCCGATCGCGGTGGCGCCCATGTTGATCTCGCGGATCAGCAGCTCGGCCTCGCCCAGCCGGGCCTCGTCCTCGCCGAGCATGCGCGCGTAGGTGCCGAATTCCTGGCCGAGCGTCATGGGCACCGCGTCCTGCAGCTGGGTGCGGCCCATCTTGAGCACGTCCGAGAACTCGGCGGCCTTGGCCTCGAAGCTGCCGCGCAGCGACGCCATCGCGGCGACGAGCCGACGGATCGCGCCGATGCCGGCGATCTTGAGGGCCGTCGGGTACACGTCGTTGGTGCTCTGGCCCATGTTGACGTGCTCGTTCGGGTGCAGCTGCCCGTAGGCGCCGCGGGCGTGGCCGAGCAGTTCGAGCGCGCGGTTGGCCACGACCTCGTTGGCGTTCATGTTGGTCGAGGTCCCGGCCCCGCCCTGGATGAGATCGACCACGAACTGATCGTGCAGGCCGCCGGCCCGGATCTCCTCGCAGGCCGCCACGATCGCGTCGCAGCGCGCCGCGTCGAGCAGGCCGAGTTCCCGGTTGGCGAGCGCCGCCGCCTGCTTGATCGCCGCGAGCGCCCGGATCAGGTCCGGGCAGGTGGCCAGCGTGGTGCCGGTGATCGGGAAGTTCTCGACCGCGCGCAGGGTATGGATGCCCCAGTAGGCCGCCTGCGGAACCTCGCGGTCGCCCAGGAGGTCGTGCTCGGTGCGGGTCGGGGCGGCGGAAGCGATCTCGGACACGGCTCTCTCCTCGCGCGCGGAAGCGATCCGGCGCGCCGTAGGGCAGGACGGTTGGGCGGACGATTGCGCGTGAGCGACCGGCCCGCGTGAGGGGGCGTCGACGCTCTCGACGGTGCGCGATGAAGGGTCGCCGCCAGTCGCCCCGCCCTCACGGGCGGCCGCGCCTGACCGGCCGGCGTCTGATAGTCCCGGTGCCGGCGGGCCGCCAATGCTAGTTGCGACCAGAACTATTCCGAACCGGAATAGTTCTTCGAATCCGCGGCGGCGGCCGACCAGACGGCCTCCAGGAACGGCCGGGCCCGCTCCGCGCTGCGGTACAGCCGGATCTCCATCGACATCTCGGGGCTGACGATGGCGAGCGCGCCCGCCGCGATCTCGCCGGCCACGAGGCTCCTCGGCAGCCACGCGACCCCGTGTCCCGCGAGCGCCATCGACCGCAGGGCCTCGGCCATCGAGTTCTCGTTCGTGTGGACCGGATAGGTCGCGGGCGCGCCCTCCCGGGCCTGGGCGATGGCGGCGAGCCGGCCCAGGAAGGAGCCGCGGGAATATTGCAGGAGCGGCAGGCGGCCTTCCCGGTCGCGGGGGAGATCCGCCGGCGCCGCCACGGCCACGAGGCTGTCCTGGCCGACGACGAGGCAGGGAAAGCGATCGGGCCCGAGCGGGATCGGGATGCCAGGATGGTGATAGGTCAGCATGAGGTCGTAGCCGCCCTCGACCAGGGCCTGGAGGCAGATGTTGAAGTTCTCCGGCAGCACGCGGCTGCTCATCGCGCCGAGCTCGCCCCGGAGCGTGCCGAGCCAGCGCGGCAGGAAGGAGAGGCAGAGCGAATGCAGGGCCGTGATGGCGACGACGGGCAGGCTCGACCGCTCGCTGCGGTTGCGGAAATCGGCGCGGCTGAGGGTGAGGAGGCGCACCACCTCCTCGGCGGTCTCGAGGAAGTGGCGCCCGTCCGCCGTGAGGGTGATCGGGTAGGTGCTGCGGTCGAGCAAGGCCGTGCCGAGCCAGACCTCCAGGGAGCGGATGCGGCGGCTGAACGCCGATTGCGTGACGTGCCGCGCCTCGGCCGAGCGTGAGAAGCTACGGGTCTCGGCGAGGCTGAGGAAGTCCTCGATCCACTTCAGTTCCATCGCCGGCCGGGCCACGTCCAGGGGTCACGGCCTTGAAACGCCGAAAGGGCGGGCCCGGCAAGCGGGGCGGGCGCGTCCGCGCCGACGCGATCCGGCGCCCGATCCTGGGCGATCGTGGCCGATCCTGCCGAGAACCGCGCGCCGACGGCGCGGCCCGGAGCGGCTCAGCGGTCCGCCAGGCGCCCCTCGGAGAAGCGAGGCGGCACGATCGTGGGCTGCGCGATAAGTCTCAACGCGACGATGGCCGTCACGACGGCGTCGGAGGAGCGGCGCGGGGCGCTCCCCCGGCAGGCGGGCTCAGGCGAAGTGCGTCGGCAGACTCAGGGCCTGCGCGTAAGTCACCAGCGCGATCGCGCCGCCGATGAGGGTCGCGGCTACGGTGATGCGGTTCGTCCAGGTCATCGTCGTCTCCATCGGGCTCGCGACTGTCGTCGCGGTGTGATCCCGATGTAGGCTCAAGCTTTCAGGCCCGGCGTGTTCCGGAGCACCCGCGTCGGCGGCGTTGCCGGAGCGACGGGATCGCCGTGGCCGCCGGCTAGGACCGCGGCCGGCTCGGGGAGCGCCCGACCGAACGGCCCCTCCGGCGGCCCGCGGCGATCGTGCAGGCGTGCGGCACATCGAACGACACGGCGCAGCGATGTGACCGCGGGGCCTCAGCCGCGGGCGCGGCGGCCCGCGACAGGGTGCTACGTCCTTCGGTCGAGCCCCGAGCACCACAAATGATGGCGACGGAAACGCCCGCGCGGGCTCTGCGCCTGGACAGGACTGGTCCGAGTCTGGGTCAGCCTCGGCGGCCGGCCGCAAGATCAGCATGAGCCGGCTGGCCGCGATCCGAGAGCGTCGCAGGACACACATGCAGGAAACACCCCGCAGAGTCGTGATCCGAACGGATCCCGATTTCGAACAGGCCGTGATCGGCGGATTCAAGCTGGTCGAAGACGCCTACGCGCGCGGGATCATCTCTTGGATGCGCCGGTGCGCGTTGCTGGACCTGTTGGCGAGCGGCGAGTCCGAGCTGTACGAGAGGCGCACCTATGTGACGCCGCATTCGGACCCGGATGCGATCCAGATCGGCGTCTACTTGGAACCGACTTCGGCCTTTCTGATCGAACTCGGTCTGCTGACGCCGGAGATGACCGCGCCCGAACAGGCCGATTCCGGGGCCGACCGCGAGCGCTAGGGCCCGAGGCGCCGGGACGGAGGCTCCGGCCCGGCGGATGCGGGGTCGTGCAGGGGGCTCGCGGCGCGAGTTGCCCCGCCTCTGTGCCCCGGGCAGCGGCCGCGCGCGCCGGGGCGCGGCCCCGCGTTTGCCTCGCTGCCTCTCCGAGGGCACCATGCGACGCGACGAGGGTGACGGGCGCACGGTCTCCGATGGCATCCAGCACGAGCGCTCGCCGATGAGGCGCCGCGAGGTCCTCGCCGCCCTGGCCGCCGCCGCGGTCGCGCGGCCCGCCGTCGCGCAGCCCGCCAAGGTCCTGCGCTTCATCCCGGAAAGCGACGTCGCGGTGATCGACCCGATCTGGACGACGGCGACCGTGACGCGCAACCACGGCTACCTCGTCTTCGACACCCTCTACGGCCAGACCGCGGGCTACGAGTTCCAGCCGCAGATGGTCGAGGGCCACGCCGTCGAGGCGGATGGCCGCCTCTGGCGCCTGACCCTGCGCGAGGGCCTGCGCTTCCACGACGGCGCGCCGGTGCTGGCGCGCGACGCGGTGGCGAGCGTGCGCCGCTTCGCCGCCCGCGACGCCTTCGGCCGGGCGCTGATCGACGCCACCGACG
This sequence comes from Methylobacterium sp. yr668, assembly GCF_900116245.1. Taxonomy (NCBI): domain Bacteria; kingdom Pseudomonadati; phylum Pseudomonadota; class Alphaproteobacteria; order Hyphomicrobiales; family Methylobacteriaceae; genus Methylobacterium; species Methylobacterium sp. yr668. Next base: position 98,790 of record NZ_FOZY01000018.1, read on the forward strand.
AACTCGCGGCGACCTCCGACCGCGTCGTGCAGTTCCGCCTCAAGCGGCCGTTCCCGCTGCTGCCCGCGGCTCTGGGCAAGACCGGTACCTCGATGCCCTGCATCATGCCGGAGCGCCTGGCGAAGACCGACCCGAACACGCAGGTCACCGAGATGGTCGGCTCGGGCCCGTTCCGCTTCAAGGCGGACGAGCGCGTCCCGGGGGCGCTCACCGTCTACGAGCGCTTCGACGGCTACGTGCCCCGCCCGGACGGCGCGGCGAGCTTCACCGCCGGACCGAAGCGGGCCCATTTCGAGCGGATCGAGTGGCGGATCGTGCCCGACGCCTCCACCGCCGCGAGCGCGCTGGCGGCCGGCGAGGTCGACTGGTGGCAGAACCCGACGCCGGATCTGCAGGCGCTGCTCAGGAGCAGATCGGGGATCCGGCTGGAGGTGCTCGATCCGGCCGGCGGCATCGGCTGCCTGCGCTTCAACCACCTGCATCCGCCCTTCGACAATCCCGCGATCCGCCGGGCGCTGCTCGGCGCCATCGACCAGACCGAGTTCATGAGCGCGGTCGCGGGCGACGAGCGCGCCCTGTGGAAGGACCATGTCGGCGTCTTCAGCCCCGAGGCGCCGATGGCGACGCGCGCGGGCACCGACGGGCTGGTCGGCCCCCGCGACTACGCCGCGGTCAGGCGCGCCCTGGCGGAGGCCGGCTACCGGGGCGAGCGCGTGGTCATGCTCGACCCGACCGATTACCCGGCCACCCATCCCCTGGCCCTCGTCGCGGCCGAAGCCTTCCAGAAATGCGGGCTCGCCGTGGACCTCGTCGCGATGGACTGGGGGACCCTGGTGCAGCGCCGGGCGAGCCGCCAGCCCCCGGACAAGGGCGGCTGGAGCACCTTCGTCACCTACCTGAACGGCACCAACAACTTCGATCCCGCCGGCCAGCTCGGCATCCGCGGCAACGGCGATCAGGCCTGGTTCGGATGGCCCCGCGCGCCCCGTCTCGAGGAGCTGCGCGCCGCGTGGTTCACCGCGCCCGATTCTGCGGCGCAGAAGGCGATCTGCGCCGAGATCCAGCGACAGTTCTTCATCGACGTGCCGTACCTGCCGCTCGGCGCCTATTACGAGGCGACGGCCTATCGGGGCCTGACGGGCGTGCGTAACGGCTTCCCGCAATTCTACGACGTCAGGCCGGCCTAGAGCGCTCTCCACCGAAGTGGATACCGGTTCGGCGCAAGAGAGCGCGTCGAAACAGAGGCTTAGAGCCGCGCCCGGTCCGTACGTGGCGCGCCATCCTTCGCCGGGCCAAACCGTCGCCCCGGCGCGCGGCGCCCCGAGGACACCGGAGCCGATGCGCGTCGCCGTCCGGCCTTTCGCGGCCGCGGCGATGCGGGCGTGGTGGCGCGCGCTACATCGGTGCCATGCGGACTGCGCCAGCCTTCTCCTCCCGCCACCTCGACCGCCTCGGCGACCGCCTGACGGCCGATGTCGACAGCGGCGCGATCGCCGGGGCCGACATGCTCGTCGGCGGCGCGGACGGGGCGATCTGGCGACGCACCGTCGGCTACCGCGACCGCGTCGCGCGCGCGCCCCTCGGGCCCGACGCGCTCTGGCGCATCTACTCCATGACCAAGGTCGTCGTCTCCGCCGCTACCATGGTGCTCGCCGAGCGCGGCGCCCTGCGCCTCGATCAGCCCGTGGCGGCGTTCATTCCCGCCTTCGAGCACCTGTCGGTGCTCGATCCGGACGGCGGCCTCAGGCCCGCCAGGGCCGGGCCGACCGTTCAGGATCTCCTGCGCCACACCGCCGGGATCGCCTACGGCTATCTCGGCGACGGGCCGGCGCGGCGCGCCTACGCGGCCGACGGCCTGCTCGCCGAGGATCTCGACAACGCGGCGTTCGCCGACCGGATCGCCCGCCTGCCGCTGGAGCACGAGCCCGGCACGGTGTGGCACTACTCGCACGCCACCGACGTGCTCGGCCGCGTCCTGGAGATCTCGGGCGGCGCGGATCTGCAGCGGGTCCTCGACGCGACCGTGCTCGAGCCGCTCGGCATGGCCGACACGCTGTTCCAGACATCGGCCGCGATGGGATCACGCGTCGCGCAGCCGCTGCCGCAAGCACCGGGGCAGCGCCCTGTCTTTCACGATCCGGCGCAGCCGCGGCGCGGCCAGAGGGGCAATGGCGGCCTCGTATCGAGCACGGCGGACTGCGCCCGCTTCCTGCGCATGCTTCTCGCCGGCGGCAGTCTCGACGGCGCGCGCGTCCTGGCGCCGGCCAGCGTGCGGCTCATGACCTCGGATCATCTCGGGGCGGCGATCGCGAAGGCCGCCTACTATCCGCCGGGGCCGGGCTACGGCTTCGGGCTGGGCGTGGCGGTCCGCCTCGCGGCGGGCGAGGCGCCGTTCCCCGGCAATGTCGGCGACTGGTTCTGGAGCGGCGTCGGAGGCACATACTTCTGGGTTGACCCTGTAGAGGGGTTCTTCGCGCTCCTGATGATGCAGACCTCCTCGGCCGACCAGCGCCAGCACTACCGCACGCTGACCCGCACCATGGTCTACGCCGCCCTGGAAGACCGTCGACTGTCCGAGACGTCTCCCTGAGGGACAAGGTCCGCCCGACGCATGTCTACGCCGGCGGCACGACCGAATCCGGAGCGGTCATGGCGCGGACTCCTGCCGCGCCGCCTGGACAAGGCGGTCGCCGTCCTCGCGCAGGAGCAGGCGATCCCGAACCAGCGCGTCCACGGACTTGGTCACGGCAGCCAGGTAGGCATTCGGATCCGGGTAGCGCTCCTCCAGCGAGGGCCGCGGATCCCCGTTGGCCTCCCGCTCCGCCCGGGTCCGGGCGAACGGAAGCTGGCTCCCCTCCCGGTCGCAGAGGGCCCCCGCCGGGAAGGGATCGGCGTAGAGATTCCAGCCCGTGAAGGTCGCGCGCGGTGCGGCGACGGCCGGCAGGCGAATGCCTGCCACGTCGTTGCCATCCGCGTCGACGCGGGGCACGAGCGGCCGGTACTGCGGCCCGCTCTCGGGCTTGGGATCGACGTAGGTGCTGAAGCGGGCGATCGTGTTCGGGGCGGTCGGGACCGGCACACCGACGATGAAGGGATAGCCGGCTTCGGCCGGCTCCACCAGCGTGCCGTCCGACAGGCGCGGGATCCGGCTGTCGGGCGGGGGCGTGCCGAGCGTCACCCAGTCCTCGAGTGCGACGAGAAGCGCCCGGAGGGCAGGCGCCGGATTGAGGGTGCTGCGCATGTTGGCGCAGGGGCCTCTGCTCGAGGTCAGTCCGGCGCGCCCGTAGTGGAAGCCGCTCGAGACCAAGTAGACGCGTGTCGTGTCGGGCAAGGCCAGGTCGGTGCGGCCCAGGGGATCCGTCGCCAGCAGCGAGGCACCCTTCTGCCAGTACTCGGTGCCGGTGTTCACCTCGATCAGCAACGGGTCGAAGCCGTCGTCGCGCAGCAGCGCGCCGGTCCGTCCCGTCACCGGGTCGTGCTGAGCCGCCGCGGAGAACGGGAAGGCATTCTCCGGATAGAGATGGTCCTCGTGCTGCGTGTTGGTGCGGGACGGTTGGCCGAAGCGCGCGTTCAGGAAGACGCCGCCGATCCCCGCGATGTGCGACAGCACGCCGTCGAAGACCCGGCGCCCGGCCTCGTCGCGATTGAAGCCCTGGGCGATGAAGTCGCGCAGGTACCGCCCGCTCTGGGAGATGCCGAGCGCGACCGCGTGCCGGATCGCTCCGCCCGCCGGGTTGGCGCCACCGGCGGCATCGCCGCGCAGGTAGGCGACCACGTCGCGCGTCGCGGCGAAGCCGATGCCGAGCACCTTCGGCTCGGTGGCGCGGTAGGTGAACTGGTAGATCGAGCCCGGCAGCGGCTTCGTTCCCTTGGGCAGGAGCTCGAGTTGCCGCGGCGTCGCGTAGTGCCACGCCTCCTCCGGAACCGGCCGAGGCGGGTCGGCCTCCCGGCGGCGCACGGTCAGCTGCGTGCCGGCCTTGTCCTGGCTGGCCGCCTTGAAGGTGAGATAGAAGGGCGCCTCTGGCGGCCCGCGCGTCGCGCTCACGAGTTCGTCGCGCACGATCTCCACGATCGGCTTGCCGTTCCTGGAGGCGACCGGCACGTCGATGGCCATGCCGCCCTGCTGGCGCAGCGCGTCCGCCTCCCAGCCCGACCAGACGATCGTGTCGCCGCGACGCAGGACGAGGCCGGTTCCGGCGTCGACGGCGTTGCGCGGATCGTTGACGGCCTGGGCCCCTTGGGCCGGCGCGTCCAGCACCCAGTTGAAGAGGAACTTGCGGCCGCGATTCAGCACCTCGAACAGCAGCGTACCGCTGCCGCGGGCGGGGTCCTTCGGGCGCAGGATGAACAGGTCGGTCCTGTATTCGACCATGCCGCGCGCGTTGCGCGGCGCCAGCGCGATGTCGACGATGCCGGCATTGGCCGGATCTGCCGGATCGAGCTCGCCGCGGGCGGCACCGATGACCCGCTCGTACGCGCCGGCAGGTCCGAATTCAGCGCCGTCGGCGAACGGCTCGACGGTGACGACCTCGATCTGAGTGATCCGCGCCTGTGCCGGCGTGACGCCGAGCGCGCAGCCGAGCGCGCCGGCAAGAATCCAACCGGTCCGCATGGTCCCCCCTCCCGCGCGGCTCGTTCTCCTGGCCGGCCGTGTCAGCAAACACAGATGGAACGGGCCGTCGAGCGCGCTGCCCGCGAAGGCATTGCGTTCCCGGACCGCCTGTCAGCCGGTCTCGGGAGGCCCCCGGGCGGGCAAGGCGAGCATCCGCGAGGGGCAGCCTAGCGAGGCGCGAAGATCGTCACGTTGCTGTTGATCTGGTAGGCGGCCGTCGGCTTCGTGTTGACCAACCGCAGATAGATCGGGCTCTCGCCGAGGATCGCGCCGAACGCCCGTGTTACCTTGAGCGGGAAGCAGCGTGCCAGCACAGCGGATGCCGCCTCCTCGTAGCGACGGTGCGCGTCCTGGTCGCCGACCAGTCGCCGCGCGGTGATGAGCGGCTTGCCCCGGATGGCACCCGTCTTGTCGAGGCCGAACCGGTAGGCAATCAGGGATCCCTCCGTGCCGGGCGGCACCGTCCAGCACGCCGCCATCGCCTCGCGGAACTCAGCCCAGTTGTTGACGGGCGCGACCTGAGATCGCGCCGGCAGATCTGACAGAACAGAGACGGCTGCTGCGAGCAGCGTGGCAAACGGTTTTGCCAAGGGCACCTCCGCGATGACCGCCGTATCTCCGAAGTATTCTGCTCGAACAGGGCCGCGATCTCGTTGCCGCGGCTTCAGGTCATCGCCGACAGGGGAGGATGTGCCGTCGACCCCGATGCCAGTGACCCGGGCCGATCCCGGGGCGTGCTCGACGTCGCGGACCCACCATCGACGCGCCCGGATTCGCTCACTGACGCGGTGCCGGCGCGGGATTCTGCGGCGACGCCCCCGGCTGTGCGGGTGCCTGCGGGATCGAGTTCTGAGGCGGAGGCGGCGGCTGCTGACCGGTGCTGGCCGGAGCCTGATCGTTCTGCAGGGTCTGGTTCGCCTGAGTCTGGATCTTGTCGGCCGTCTGCTGGCTGATGACTCCGTAGGAGACTGCAGCGGCGAGCGCGACGGCGATAACGGCTCCGATGATGGTCTTGGTCAGCTTGGGCGGCATCGTTGCGTCCTCCACGATCAAAGTCAGTCCGACGGCGGCTCCCGGTCAGATGACATAGGCGGCAACCGTGCCTGAGGTAGTTCCCCGGCCCGGATCAGCAGCCGCCCGGCCTCTGAGATCGGGGGGTCTGCCGGGACCGGAGCCGTTGGGCCGGAAGTGCGGCCGGTGCCCGGAGCTGGTGAGGGAAGGCGCGTCGCCGCGGCGATCAGGGCGGACTACCCGAGGGAGAAGGATCTCCAGCGCGCCGGCGCCGTCGGAACCCGACCCTGCCACCGGGTTGCAATCGGTTAAAGAACGGTTAAGCTTCTACGTAGGTAATACGGGGGAGCGGTCATGAAACCAATCTATCCGCAGCGTGAGGACGGTCTGCGTGTCCCGCAATCGACCGCGATCACAGTTTTCCCTCAGCACGAAGACGAGATCCTCCAGGAACAGATGCGGCGGCAGCACAATGCGCGTGCCCGCCACCGTTCGGCGCGCCGCCATCTCGCCGCGCGGGCCCATAGCTGAGGGCACGGCCATGCTCGAACCATTGCTCTTCATCGGCCTAATCATCGCCGCTGTGGCTGCCGCGACCCGGCTCGGGATCGCCGCCGCGGCACCGATGGCGCCGTCGCGCCTCGACGCGTGGGACGGACGCGCCGACGCGGACGCCTGAATCGGCAGCGTCCTCCCGGTAGCACCGTCGTCGCGCCCGCGGACGGGCGGGCTGGACCCCAGGCGTCGCCGAGCGCCGCGCCCGTCTTCCCGGGTTGTCGGGTCCCCGCCGCGGAGGCTTACGGGGGCGGCGCGTCGGAGACCGTGGCGGTGTCGCCTGAGACACCGATCGTCGCCTATGAGCTAGTCGATCCGTCGGCGATCCCTCCCGACGCGAAGGTCTTCGTCACCGCCGAGCGGGACGGCGGCAAACTGACGGCGCTCCGGGCCGGCGTGGGCGAGGACGGCCTCACCCCGGCATGTAGCCGACGATGTGGCCGGCGGCGGTCGGTCGCCGCGCGGCCATGGCGTCGCGGCGCATCCCGGAGGCGTGCCGGCGATCGCGCGTGGCGCTGTGGATCGCTCACCGAGAACGGCGTCTCAACTGATTTGGTGCAATCCAACGCAATAATCGAAGCAATAACGGCGCAATCCAGCTTGGCCATATGACCGTCCTGGGACAGCCGATCCACGGCTGCACGGATGAGGCAACCACCGATGGCCACCAAGATGATGACCAAGGGCATGACCGTCACCGACCACATCGTGGCTTGGTCGATGCTGACTGGCTTGGCGCTCGCCGTCCTCCAGCTCGCCCTGACCGCGGCGCTGCCGACGCACTTCGTCTGATCCGCCGAGAGTGATGCCTGCAGGGAGGGGTGTGGGGATGGCTCGGGTTCGGGATAGGCGGAGTGTCGGCAGCGTGGCGCTGCGAGGCCTGTTGACCGCGGTGTTCCTGGTGGCTGCCGTCATGAAGTTCGCCGCTGTGCCGTTCGAGGTCGAGGGCTTCGTCCGCTTCGGCTACCCGCTGTGGTTCATGGACGTGGTCGGCGCCCTGCAACTCCTCGGCGCGGTGCTCCTCTGGACGCCCGGTTGCGTCGCCCTCGGCGCCGGTCTTCTCGCCGTGCTCATGGCCGGCGCGGTCGGCAGCCATCTCCTCGCGGGCGACCCCGTTCTGATGCCGCTTCCCGCCCTCGTGCTTCTCCTCCTGCTGGGCGGCGTCGCTCACGCGCGCCGGTCCGAGCTTCTGCCGTCCGGCAGCGACACGGAGATGCGGCAGGCCTGACCGTTCCGACAGGGCGGATTCGGCCATTCACGTCCGCGCGGGGGCGAAGTGGGGGCGCAGTGGGGGCACAGTGGGGGCTCGTCGGTTCGAGCCTTGACCGGCGCGGCCGCGAGCGGAGTGACGGGCACGCGGCAGTCCAGACACCACGCCCGGCCGCCGGGGCTCGGTGCCAGCGACGCGGAAATCGTCCCCGGGCGCTGATCGATCTGCGGCGACGGTCACGCATGTCTGCCGTGCCGACACGGGTGTGGCGACCATCGCGAACCGCCGTTAAGCCCTCCGGCCCTACCGGCGACACGGTACATGCGCCGGGCCTGGCCCATCGGGACCCCCATGAGAAAGTTGCTCGCGTTCGCCGTGGCCATCGTCGTGTGCGCGGGTCCCGCGCTCGCCCTGGCCGATCAGCCGGCTCGGGATTGCGACCGGGACCCCGAGACGACGGGCGCGTTGCCCGGTGATCCCCGCAGTCTGTACCTGCCTGGCGAGCGACCGGTGAAGGCCGACCGAGACCCGCCAGAGGCCAGCTGGCAGGACGAGGCCCGAGAGACGTCCGAGCAGCGCAGGCGCGATCTCCTCGCCTGCGGCGTGGACTGAGGCGGGTGGCCGATCACCGCGACGGAAGGATCGGCGGCGTCAGCGTCAGCCTGGGACATCTTCGGTTCCCCGCCGGTGACGATCCCCTAACCGGGCCCAGGCACCGTGATGGCGGGCCGCGTTGCGTATCGGCTCACGGGTGGTGACACCGGACGCTCCCCCGCCCCGTGACGGGATCGGTGGCGCAGGACGGCCGAAGCTGGGGGGGCACGCATGAGGGACGAGCCGGACCAGACGCTCTCGGACGAGGAGCTGGACCGTCTGGCGCGCGAGCTGTTCGCCGAGGTCCGCGGCGAGTACTCGGAAGCGAAAGTGGAGCGGGCCCTGAAGACCGCCGGTGAGGTCGCCGGGGAAGTGCTTCCCGGGATACCGGACTGGCTGCTCGACGATAGCGACGACGCCAGCGCCGGCGACAGCGGGACCTGAACCTCGCCGTGATGCGGCCCGTCGTCGACGGCGCATCTCTCCCGCGCCGGCGCACGCTGGGCTGGCCACCGTCAATGCGGCACGGACCCTACGCCCCGCGCCGCCAGCACAGCCCCCAGCGCGCCGGCCAGCCCCTCCGGTGTGAACGGTTTGCGCAGGTAGCGAGCGCCCATCGGCATCTGCTCCTCGGCCGGCCAAGCCACACCCGACACGATCAGGATCGCCAGTTCGGGCCAGCGCGCCGCGACGGCTTTGGCCAGGGTGAAGCCACTCAAGGGCTCGCCTGCCAAGTCCACGTCCGCGACCATGGCCACAAGTTCGGGACGGGCCGCCAGATGAGCCTGGGCGGCTTCGACAGTGGCGGCCTCCGCGACTTCGTATCCCGCGTCGCGAAGGGCTGCAGCCGCATCCATGAGCTGCACGGGATTGTCCTCGACAATCAGAACAGCGCGTTGCGACGCGACGGCGTCTGCCATCCTGGATCTCCACACTTCGTCGCCGCAGTAACACAGTTGATCCCGATTGCGTCCCACACAAACCTGTTCGATGGGGACCGGGTTCGGGGCGATCACGCGCCGAACCCCTCTGCACCGAGAGCGCCGGGTGCCGCGGAACCTGCCCGGCCTCCTGGCGGAACGGCACTGCAGGCGCCCGACCAATCCGGTATCGCTCACCGACACGTCACCGCGGCGGTCTTCGGAGAAGCGAGGGCGCCTGCCCGGCCCCTCGATGACCGCAGCGTGCCTGGAGCCGGGAAGGGATCGGACTCTTCGCGTGGTGGTCGGCGCGCTAGACCCGGATCTCCTCGATGGCGAGTCCACCGGCCCGGAGATGGTCGGGGATGTCGGAATGATCGTAATACCCCGCCTCGTGGGCCATGGCGTCGAGGGCAGCGAGCGGGTCAGGCGCCGAGCCCGTCCAGAGGATGGCGCCCGTCACCTCGTGCCGGATCTGAAACACCTTCACCGCAAGCCTCCCATGTTCAATGGCCGCGCAAGCGTAGCGTGAGTTCCGGGATCCGGAGCCTACCTACATCGGTCAGGATCCGGGTGCCCGGATTCGCTGCCGCGGCGTGGCGCATCTGCAGGGCTCCGCGGTCCGGGGTGGGTGACGTTCGCCCGAGGTCACGTCATCTTCCTCCTGCGCATCGCCATGAGCTCGGCTTCGAGCCCGTAGCGACCTTCGGAACACAGGCGGACGAGCTGCCTGAAGTAGCCGCCTGGGTTCTTGATGCGGATCTCACCCCGGCGCACGTCGTCGTCGTGGAGCTGCGCGACGATCAGCACGAGCACCGAGGCCCGGAACGGACCGAGGGCTTCGCAAGCCTCGCTCCAGGCCGACGGATGCGCGCCGATTCCGCCCCGCATCAGCCGGCCGATCTCGATGACATCCGCTTCCGTTCTGAGGGTGACGCCGAATTCGGCAGCGACAGGGCAAGCAGCCGCGACGAGTGACGGTTCGGGCCTACGGGTCGGCTCAGGCTCCTTCTCGGGAGCCTTTGCACAAGGATCGGTAGGAGATCCGGTGTCTTGTTCTAAGTGACGGCCGGAATTGCCGGCAGAGGCGGCTTGATAGAACCGATCCTCCGCCATGACTTGCAGTTCTCCCCAGGCGTCGAGGACGACGTCAGGGCCCACGCCGGAAGCGCGTCTCCTCGGCGTGCTGCACTCCAGGGCCTCCTGCGCCGCGAGCAGATCGGCTGCATCCGTCGCCGGGAAGCGGGCGCGCAGGGCAGCGAGGGCCTCCGACACCGCGCGGCGACGAACGGTCAGGAGATCGAACGCGCGGCTTCGCTGAGCGTCCCTCGCGGTGGCTTCCATGATCGCGGTCGCCCATTCTCCCTTCCGGGCGACGATGGGAGTCAGGTCGAAACCGTACGCGTCGATGACGGCGCCGCCCGGCCCGCGGATGGCGAAACGCTTGCCGTTCGCGCTGTCCCGAGGTGTGATGACCTCCAGGGCCACGAGGTCGCGCAGGCCGTAGCGGAGCGCGCGCTCCGACAGCCCGGTCATCCCGCACAGGTGCTCGTTCGAGGGCCACACCACCAGGCGTTCCCAATCCTGCTCACCCCACACGGCGCAGAGCGCCGAGAGGATCGAACGCAGGGCAGGGCGCAGGTTCAGGGCCTTGGCCGCGTCCCGGCCCGCGGCCGAGAGCTCCCTGCGCGAGACCGTCCGCCCGTCTTCGAGCGCACGTCTCCGGCCGGCGAGCGCGGCGCGCGTGAGCGGCCGGCCACCGGAATGAACTGTCTCCACCTCGTCCGCCTCCTCTCAGGAGGCAAAGCGGGACCGTTCACCCCGAAGGGTGTTCTTGACGACGGCCTGGGGGAGGGGGCATAAAGGGGGTGCGAATCGCCTGTCGCGCCCCATCCCAGGGTATGTCAGGTCCAAAGGCCTCGAGGTTCCCGCCTCGGGGCCTTCTGCTTTGCCCGTTACATCATGCCGACTTCTCCTCGAAGGCAGACGCGAGCGCCCACTCGATCGCCTCGGTACGGCTCCTGAACCGACCGTTCTGGATCGCCTGGTCGATGACGGCCTTGACCGACGGCTTCAGCCACACGTTCTGCTGGGTCATGCCCTTCTGCTTCAGAGCCTCCCTGCGACGTGTCTGACGGCGCGTGTCCGCCGCCTTCAGCTCAGCCAGCCGTTCCTCTGCGGTCATCGGTCCCCGCCCGATTCTGCCAACGTGACTGTTCATGTGGACCGATTCTGCAAAGTGAGTCCAGCGGCGACCCGGATTCGTACGGGGATGGGTGAGTTTGTTAAGGGCGACCTGTTCCGCAGCGGCACCGGAGACCGCGCCGAGAGTCTCCGCGGTGAGGATGCCAGACGCGGCACTGCCCAATGGTCGGTGACGCCACGGCCGACCTTCGTGCGACACGGGCGGCGCGTGGAGGCGGAGCGTCCGTCGAGGTGCCCGGGGATGATCTCTGGCTCGGACCGGGACGAGCGGCCTGCTGCGGCGGCAGCGACCGGGACGGGCCCGAACCTTGCCGAAGCGCGGACTGAACCGCGGCGGTGTCCATCGACGATGGCGGCCGCGTGGTGCAGTCGCTGCTCGCGACACGCTCGTGCGACTTGAAGCGCGATGGGGGAGGGCGTCCCGCGGCGGTTTCGCGATCGCGATAGGGGCCGAGACGGCTTTGCCGGCCTGCGCCTGGCCTTTCCCCGGCCTTCGAGCGTGTCGATCGCCCGACCTCGTCTGTCTGCCCGGGCTATCCGTCCGACAAGGATGGTCGAGCCGTCGAGGTTCGACACCGGCCAGGACGGCGGGGGACCGTTCCCAGGTCGTCGCCCGTCAGGACTCGCCCCAGGGCGGAGCGCGGATGGGCACCTGTCTCAACCATGCAGGGGCCGTCGAGCGTGGAAAATCCGCTCTCGGTCAGGATGCCCGTCTCAGGCGAGATGCGCGACGAGCAAGGCCCGGGCGCGGCTCACCCGGCTCTTCACGGTCCCGGTCTGACAGCCCATCACCTCCGCGGCAGCCTCGTAGGTCAGGCCTTGGGCCCCCACGAGGAGCAGGGCCTCACGCTGCAGTTCCGGCAGCTTGCCGATATGGGACCAGACGATCTGCAGATCGGACCCGTGCTCCTGGGCTGCGGGCGCCGTGAGCTGCGCCGCGGCGGCACCGTTCACGTCCTCGATCTCGCGCTTTCGCTTGCGGCACTCGGTGTAGAACTGGTTGCGCAGGATGGTGCAGAGCCACGCCTTCAGGTTCGAACCTGGGATGAACAGGTCCTGGCGCGCCCAGGCTCGGAGCACAGTCTCCTGGACCAGATCGTCGGCGCGCGAGGCATCGCCGACGAGCGAGAGGGCGAAGGCGCGCAGGCCGGGCAGCGTTTCGGTCAGGCCCTCGCGAAACGCGGTGGCATCGTCCTGGCGCGGCCCCTCCAGCGCTGCATCGAGCCGCGCGACGAGGTCCAGCAGACGCGGCGGTGTCTGTGCCCGTGTCACGGCCTCGTAGGCGGCGCGCAGCTGCAGGCCGAGATGATCCCGCACACCGGTGGGCAGAATCGCGGGTTCCGGAGGGTCCTGTCGGCTCGGCCGATCGACTCCGCCGTCTTGAGCAACCAGCGTGTCCGTCAACTCACGTCCTCTCAAAGCGCTCGCCGCACGAACCGATCTCGGGCCGCCGTGAATCCCGCCTGACGAACCGGCGATCTGCAGCGGGCCATCCGGCGGGAGTGGCCCGACCACGCGCGTCATCGAGCGTCCACCCCTCCAGATAGGACCCGCCACCTGACTGTACAGTGAACATCTAACCCCGCAAGCGGCGGATCGTTCTCCGCGGCCTACGCGTTGGGGCACGCTTCCGTCCCTGGGGGGCGGACATGTTGAACCGAGAAGGAGCCGAAGATCATCGCGCGCGGAGGTGAACCCCGACGTGGTCTGAGGCCGAGCGAGGAACGACGGATCGAGGTGAACGAGTCACGTCGGCGAGAGGCGCGCGTTCGCCGGCAGACTGTGAGCTGCGTGCGCGGGGCGGCTGTTGCCGGCCAGGTGAGGATCTATTGGGCAACGTCGATGCCTCAGAATGTCGAATACTGGATCACGGACAGGCCGGACGGCCGCTTCGACGTTGTTGTCCAGCTCGAATCCGGCAAAATCTTTCGCCGCAGCGGGTGCATCTCGCGGACCGAGGCCGATACGTGGATCGAGGGATTGCGAATGCTGATGGCGGCGATCGGCGCGCCCGTATCGGCCGCCGACGTGACGTCTGACGACCCATCACCCCTCGGATCACAGACGGTGGACGGTGCGGACCACTCCACCTCCTGAGCTGCGCGGGCGGTCGTCTCCAGGCTGGAGCCGTCCCGCGCGCCTCGCGCATCCGAACGATCCGGGCTCGGGGAGCGTCGACGGCCTACGCCTCGTTGCCCTCAGGCTCCGCGCTCCGATCGCCGAACAGGATCTCGTGGGTGATCGGGTCGTAGAAGCGCATCACGTTCCGGACGAACGCTCTCGGCTCGATCGCCAGCGCCTCGGCCCACGCGCGGTACCGATCCGGAGGAATACGACCGCGCCCGGTCTCCAGCTGCGAGATGAAGGTGTAGTAATCCGCACCGACAAGAGCTGCGAGCTGTCGTTGCGACAGGCCGCGCGCCTCCCGCAGTTCCTTCAGATACCGTCCCCCCTCCCGACGCAGCTCCAGCACCTCCTCGGAGTCCAGGCGTTGCTGATGGGCATACACGGGGTTTCACCTTCCTGCCGACCGAAGCCACGCGGCGCGGCGCTTATACAGCAAACACCATATAGCTGGGACGGAGCCGCGCTGTCCAGATGCGCGGCGGCACCCGTCGTCCCCGCGTCCTCCCCGAACGGATCCCGTTGCTTGGCAACTACCTGAATAGCGCTATCATCCTGTAAGGAACGATTTGGAGAATGGCGCCGGATGCCCCACTACCGGTGCATGTCTCTGGATAGCGGCCCATGAAAGTCGAGAATCGCACGTACGATTGCCGCTCGCGGATCTGAGCGCCCGCGGGTCACTGACGCGAGCAGCACGGGAATCTGAGCCACCGGGTATCGCCGATCGTGCCGATCGATCGCAGGAAGAGGGCAGAATGGGCGATCCTTCGCTGCAATCGGCATTGACCATCGGCCTGCGCTCGCTCCGGCCGGTCCTGGCGACCGCCGTGGTGTTCGGGCTCTTCATCAATCTGCTGCTGTTCGTCAGCCCGCTCTACATGCTCCAGATCTACGACCGCGTGATCCCCAGCCGGAGTGAGACGACCCTGGCGGGGATCACGCTGATCGCGGCGTTCGGCCTGGCCGTCTACGCGATGCTCGAGATGCTGCGCGCCCGCCTCCTGGTGCGCGGCGGTGTGGTGTTCGATCAGAAAATCGCCACGCCGATCTTCGATGCCGCCCATCGCGGCACCTTGCTCAGGCCCGGCGCGCAGCACGATACGGCGCTGCGCGACGTGGACGTCCTGCGGGAGTTCCTGACCGGCGCCGGCATGCTGGCGTTCTGCGATCTGCCCTGGATACCGATCTTCCTGCTCGCCTGCTTCATCCTCCATCCCTGGTTCGGCTGGATGGCGCTGGTGGGCGGCGGCACGATCCTCGGCCTCACGCTGCTCAACGAGGTCGCCACCCGTCGGACGCTCGACGCCGCCAGTCAGGCCTCGCGCGAAGCGGGGCAGAGCGCCGCCACGGTCTTTCGGAATGGGGAGGTGCTGCAGGCCATGGGCATGGTCGCGTCCATGCGCGGGCTCTGGGGGCGCCGCCACGACGACGTCCTGGTCCTCCAGGCGCGGGCCAGCGATCGCGCGGGCCTGATCGTCGCGGCCACGAAGTTCGTCCGCATGCTGCTGCAGACCCTGGTGCTGGGCATCGGCGCGTATCTGGCGATTCACCGCGAGATCTCGGCCGGGTCGATGATCGCCGCGTCCATCATCATCGGCCGCACCCTCGCGCCGATCGAGGCGGTCGTCGGCAACTGGAAGGGGTTCACGGCGGCGCGGGCGAGCTACCGGCGATTGGTCGATCTCGTGGCCGTCGCCGGCTCGGAGACGCGCCGCCTCGTCCTGCCGCGGCCGCGCGGCCTGATCGAGGCCGAGACCATCTCGGTGGCGGCCCCCGGCGCGACGCGCCCCATCCTCAAGGCGGTGAGCGTCCGGCTCGAGCCCGGCAGCGTCGTGGGGATCATCGGCCCGAGTGCCGCCGGCAAATCGACGCTCGTTCGCGCGCTCACCGGGGTCTGGCCCTTGCTGGAAGGCACGGTGCGCATCGACGGGGCCGACCTGAACCACTGGGACAGGGCCCTGCTCGGGCAGCATGTCGGTTACCTGCCTCAGGACGTCGAACTGTTCGACGGGACCGTCGCGCAGAACATCGCGCGCTTCGCCGACCGGGACGACGCGCGCGTCATCGAGGTTGCCCAACGGGCTGGCTGTCACGCGCTGATCCAGTCGCTTCCGGAGGGCTACAATACGGTGATCGGGCGGGGGGGACACGGGCTGTCAGGCGGTCAGCGGCAGCGCATCGCTCTGGCCCGCGCCCTCTACGGCGAGCCGAGCCTGGTCGTGCTCGACGAGCCCAATGCGAGTCTCGACCAGCCCGGCGAGGCGGCGCTGATGCGCGCCGTCGCGGACCTGAAGCGATCCGGGACGACGGTGGTGCTGGTGACCCACAAGGTGAGCCTGCTGGAGGAGGCCGACCGTATCCTGCTCATGAGCGAGGGCCGCGTGCAGCTCTCCGGCACGCCCGAGCAGGTCCTCGCCCACGTCACCGGCCAGCGGCCGGTCCCGACCCTGGTGCCGCCCGTCGGCCCCGCGGCATCCCAGACCCGCCGCGGCTCCGACGAACAGCGGAGCGCGGGATAAGCGATGACCGTCACGCGCGCCGCGATCGCGAGCCCGTCCCCCGTGCGAAGAAGGTCCGATCGGGACCGGTCGGGCTCCGCCGACCTGACGAACTGGCGCGCGTACGCCGTCGCCGGCTACGCGCTCATCGTCGCGACGTTCGGGGTGGTCGGCACCTGGGCCGCCGTCGCGCGCCTCGACCGGGCGGTCATCAGTCCCGGGGTGGTGGTCGCGGAAGGCAGCCGCAAAGTGGTGCAGCACCTCGAAGGCGGCATCGTCCAGGAGGTGCTGGTCCGGGACGGCCAGGCGGTTCGCGCGGGCGACGTCCTGCTACGCATCGATCCCGTGCAATCGCGAGCCAGCAACGATCTGCTCCGCGGCCAGCTCGACGGGGCCCTGATCCTCGAAGCGCGCCTCCGCGCGGAGCAGGGCCAGGCGCAGGATCTGCTCCTGCCGCCGGAGATCGCGGAGCGGCGCGCCGAGCCGGCCGTCGCCGGCCTGATCGACGACCAGGCCAGCCAGCTGTCGGAGCGCCGCGCGTCCTTCCAGGCGCAGCTCGGCCTCATCGAGGCGCGGGTCACGCAGCTGAAGACGGAGATTTCCGGGCTGGCGGTCGAGAAGGCCTCGGGCGAGCAGCAGGTCGCCCTGATCCAGCAGGAGCTGGAGGGCCTGCGCGGCCTCCAGGAGAAGAACCTCATCCCGCTCTCGCGCGTTCTGATGATGGAGCGCGAGCACGCGCGCCTCCGAGGCGTGATCGGACGGTCCGTGGCGGAGACCGCCAAGGCGCAGAACGGCATCAACGAGGCGGGGATGCAGACCGCGCAGCTCAAGCAGAAGCTGCAGGAATCGCTGACCGCGCAGCTCCTCGACACGCGCCAGAAGATCGCAGAACTGCGCGAGAAACTCATCGTGGCCCGGGATGTCCTCCGTCGGCACGAGGTCCGGGCGTCGCATCAGGGCGTCATCCAGGGATTGAAGGTCTACACGATCGGCCAGGTGGTCCGCTCGGGCGAGCCGCTGATGGAGATCGTTCCGACGAACGACAGGCTCGTGATCAGCGTGCAGTTCGCGCCGAACGATCTCGAGGCGGTTCATGCCGGCATGCGGGCCGAGGTGAAGTTTCCGGCTTTTCAGACGCGCCGCATGTCGGCGATCTTCGGGACGTTGACGATGGTCTCCCGCGACCGCCTGATCGACGACGGCACCAAGCAGGCCTATTTCGCCGGCACCGTGGAGATCGACGACCATCAACTCCCGGACGACGTACGACCACGTCTCCTGGCGGGCCTGCCCGCCGAGGTCGTCGTCTCGGCCGGCGAGCGCACGGCGCTCGACTATCTGGTGGCGCCCTTCTTCGATGCTCTGGGACGCAGTTTCCATGAACGATAGAATCCGCTTCTCAGTCACTGTGCGGACGTGAGGTCCCGATGGGCGCGGTCATCTCGTTCTTCCGACCCGCAACGACGTGCCAGGGCGGCTGGTCGCAGCAGGAGCTCGCGGAATTCTACCGCGTCGAGGCCGCGCTGATCCGGGCCGGCCTGCAGATCGGCAGCGAGCAGGGCCTGAGCGACGAGGCGGACCCCTGGTTCGTCTTCTGCCGGCCGGATGGCGACGCCGTCATGCATTTCGCCAGGATCGACGGCAGCTACGTCATCGCGTCCGATGTCTTGGACAGCCCGATGCGAGGCAGCGACTTCCGCGCCCTCATCAACGAGATCGCCCGACGCTATCCCGAGCTTCTCCCGATCCCGCAGGATGCCCGCGGGACGAAGCTCTCGGTTCACCCGGCGGCGCTGCTCGCGGCTCTCGTCGCGGCTGCGGCCCTGAGCCTGTCGCCCGACGACGCCCGCGCGGATGACGGGGAGCGATCGACCGAGAGCGCGGCGCAGCCCCCTCACGCGGGCCACGCGCAACAGCACGGGCCGTCCGAAGCGCGCGACACGGGCGATGCCGATGAGCGCGACGGCCACCGTAAGCAGGTCGGGCTGATCGTGTTCTCGGCCATGGTCTTCGCGGCGGATGCCCTCGTCGACCACCCCGCACAGGGTATCGAGGCGACATCATACCTCGGCGCGCGGGGCGCCAGCAGCGCCGTCCCGGGTGACCAGGGCAGCCTGTCGCCGACGACGGGTGGAGCGGCGAGCCCCGTCCAGTCGGAAGGACCGCTCGGCACCGGCCGCCACGAAGGTCCCGCGAGCGGCGCGGCCGGTCTCGTAACGGCCGAGTCGGCCGCGGTCGCTGCTGCCCGATCTGACGCCGCCGATTTCGGGCTCATCGGCCTCAGAGACCCGGCCCTCGGCCATGGGCCGACCCGGGCAGGCGCGGAATCCGGATTTCAGCCGCTCGCGCGCGGCGCCGAGGCCAGCGCAGCCCTCGCAGCGGGTTCATCGTCGTCTCCGGATTCCAGATCGGACGGTGGCGCCGCGCCATCGGGGGACGCCGCGGCACGGGAACAGGGAGCCCCGTCGTCGAGCGCGACCGGTGAGGCGCCATCGCTGGCCCAGAGCGTGACCCCGACGACCGGTCACGCGGCATCCGAAGCTCCGCCAGCCCCGGTCAACGGGCTCAATGCTGCCGCACAGCCCGAGTTGAGACACGCGCAGCTCCCGGTCGAGGAGCGCTCCGGTAGCCCGGACAACGGTCTGCGAATGGGCGTATCGCCGGAGGCAAGGGGACGGCACGACGCGGTCGCGCATGCGGATCCTTCAGGCATCGGCGCAGGTGCATCCGAACGGGAGTTGCACGGCGCGGTCGGCGACCCCAGTGCAGCATCCGATCCGAGCCCGCGTCCAACAGCGGGCCTCGCGCAGGTCCGGGGGGAGGTCACCGATCAGGGCCGCGGTCAAGATGGCGACGGGCCTGGCCGAAGCGCCGATGCGCCAGGCCATCACAAGGACGCGGCGGCCGTTCCACTGGACGCGGCCGGCGGCGCGAGTCCGGATGAACCGCCGGGTCTGGCGCAGGCTCAGACAAGCACTGCCGATCCAGGCTCGACGCGGGCCGGCGAAGGTCCCGGCCGGAGTGCCGCTGCGCCGGGCCACCTCCGGGGCTCGGCGCCGCACGCCCAGGACAATGACGGTCAGGGCACGGACACCGGCACGCAATCAGCGCCGCCCTCAGCCACCGTGCAGGCGAGCGGCGCGGTGGCTGCGCACGCTCCGGCCGGCGAAAGCCCCGGCCGGAGCGCCGAGGCACCGGGGCCTCTCCAGGGCCCGGCAGGGCACGCACAGGATGCCGGCAGCCACGGCACGGCGGCCACCGATCCCACCCCCTCAGCTCCGGCAGCCAACCTGCAGATCGAGGCCAGAGCCGCCGAACCGGATCACAGGCAGGCTGGCGAGGGACCGGTTCGGAGCGGGGTGGCGCCGGAACATGTCCAAGACACGGCGCCGCACGCCCGGGATGCCGGCCATCACGGCTCGGCCGCCGACACGGATCCGGTCCAACCATCCGCGAGCGCGCAGACGCAGGCGGATGTTGCTGATCCCGGTCACGCGCGGGCCGGCGCTTCACCTGGCCGGAGCGCCGAGGCGCCGGGACATCTTCACGATACGGTACCACCCGCACAGGATAGCCGCGGTCACGGCTCGGCCACCGACGCGGACCCAGGTCCGCCGTCAGCCGGCACGCAGGCGCGCGCTGCCGATCCAGGCCACGGGCAGGACGATCGAAGCGGCGAGCCGCCCGGGCACCTCCAAGACGATGGACCGCACGCACAGGGTCCCGCCGTTCACAGCGCGGCTTCCAACGCGGACCCAATCGCTCCTTCGGCCAGCGCGCTGGCGGGGGTGAGAGCGGACGATCCAGGCCATGCTCAGACCGCCGACGGGCCCGGCCGCAGCGGCGAGGCTGCGGATCACGCCCGAGAGACCGAACCGCATCTGCGGAACTCGGACGGCTCCAACCCGGCAACCGGTGCGAACGCAGGCATCTCGCCGAGCGGCACGCAGGATCGAGCCGTCGGGGCGGATCCCAATCCCGCGAACCTCGACGCGGGCCCGCACCACACAGGTCACGGCACTGCCGTTGCGGCCGCGAACGTCGGCACCCCGGTGGCGTCAGACCAATCGCTCTCGCGCCAGGGATCGGGAGGCTCGACCGGCGTGAGCCGCGATCAAGAACCGTCAAGCGAGCCGAGTCCCCCGGCGAGCGGGGGCAGTCACGGTCCGAGACCGGCCGCCAGCATCGGCCCGAACGGCACCATCGAATTCGCGTCCGACAGCAAACCCGGCCCACCGGCCGGACCGAGCCACGCACCGGCTGACAGTGGCGTCCACGGAGACGTCGGCCTGATCGGGGTTTCAGATCACGGCGCCAACGCCCATCACTTCGACCTCCACTCCTGACGGGAAACCGAGGATCCGCGAACGGCAGGCATTCTCGTGAGTTCTCGACGGTGGCGCTCGACCGCCCTGAACTCGACCGGGGAGCGCGAGGCACTCGGACTGACGAAGAGCGGTTCATATCTCGACGCACGCAGCAGAGCGCGCGCGTCGATGATCGGCGTCGCCACATCCAGCACCGCCTCGTCAGACGACGTGGCCGTCGCCATTCGTCCTGCGAGAACGCTCCGCGGTTTCACCGGTCAGGATCGATGCGTCGCCCGTCGGGTGCAGCGTTGCCGACATCCGTCGGATCCGCTGTCTCACGCTTGGAGGGCGAGAGGCTGCTCCGCATGATGGTGAATGTCCAGGCTCGAAGATTGCTACGAGGACGAAAGCGATCCTGACGTATCCAAGCCCTGAGCAGCGTCTCTTGAACCAAGTCCTCAGCCTGATCGGCCGTCTTCGCCATCGACCCCGCGAATCGCTTCAGGTCGGGCAGCAACTCCACGAGGGCTGCCCGGAAACGGTCCGCGTCGAACGCCGGATCCCGATCGGCCGCCGCATTGAGATCCCCTGAATGCGGACGACGCAGATGGATCTTGTCGGGGCCGGACGCGGCAGGCGGACACTCTGGTCCGCCATCAGGCCTGAAGGACGGCGATCCAGCCCTATCACCGGGGACCGACCGTGAGCGCGTGTCCGGATGGCACGGCATGCGATGCTCGATTCCACACTGACCGGAGGCATTGTACAGCAGCATTATAATAGAGGTTTGCTGTACAGCCCTCAAGGCCGCGCCTTCGGCACAGCGCGGTCGTCGGTGCCGGGCGAACGACGACTGGCCGAGGCGTTCGGCACGACCGGTCGGGAAAGGCTCGGAGCAGGCAGATGTCCGGGATCAGTCGGCCCTCGCGCGACGCGGGGAACCGCCTTCGCGGTTGCGCACGATCTCTCGGCTGATTGGGATGGCCGTGCGGCCGATCGAACGCCCATCACCGAAGGTGACGTGGCTCAGAGAACTTGCACGGGGGCTGAGCGACCGATGAGATCAGGCGCCGGCTCTGGCGAGCGGGCGGCGTGTCCGGAGGCCGGATCGGTGTTCGTGTCGAGGGAATGGTGATTGCGATGGGCGGGTCTGGCGGCGACCGACTCTCCCGTGTCTTGAGACACAGTACCATGGGCGCTGGCGTGTTTAACGGCCGAGTTCGAGATGGGATCGGGTTCTGGGCACGCCGCTCAGGCCACCAGACCGGCGCATCGCAATTTGTTTGGCACTGGGCGGCGCAGGGTGCTGCGACGGCGAGTGCTGTGTTCGGCAAGCA
>NZ_FOZY01000016.1:0-131759 GCF_900116245.1 Methylobacterium sp. yr668
GTTCCCACGCGTTACTCACCCGTCCGCCGCTGACCCCGAAGGGCCCGCTCGACTTGCATGTGTTAAGCCTGCCGCCAGCGTTCGCTCTGAGCCAGGATCAAACTCTCACGTTGAAGAGATTGATCTGGCCGATCACGTGTATTCTCAGACGGAGCCTCACATCGACCAAGTGCCAGACGCTTCACAGCGCCAGAACACCCGTCGGTGAGCTCAGAAAGAAGAACAACAGATCGGCACAAGTCTACTCACGCCAGATCCCAAGACCCAGCCGCAAGGACAAACGCCGCCCGCGTCTCCCTTCCTCATTCCAACTTGTCAAAGAGCGCCTCAGTCGCCTGAGGCTCATCAGAGGCAAACAGAAGACCGCCCGGCAATCCCGCCGGCCAGTCCCGCCGCTTGTCAGAAGATGGCTCAGCGCCCGGTCCACTTCCGCGGCCGGCGCCGATGAGCCGGGGTATAGAGCCGCCAATCCGGGCCGTCAACACCCTTTTTGCCGGCCGGCGCGGCGAACCACCCGTAAGCCTGGCGGTGGATGATCGCGGTCTTTCCCGCGCCGGGGCTGGCGCTCGGGAGCAGCACGCCTCAATCTCGACACGCTGGGTCGTGAGATGAGATTGCCGGGCGCGGATGTCGCCTCCGGTATGGTCGAGCCCGGCCTCAGCGCCGCGGATCCCGCGGGAACGCCCGTTCGCCATCGTCTTCTCAGGGCCTTCGAGTGAAGCGCGAGCGACTCAAGATCGGCGACGTGGCCGCCCTCCCCCCGGCACGCGGGGTGCACGAGCCTCTCGACCATCTCGGCGCGACCGCGACGCAGATCGACCGACGCGCCGTCAACCTCCGCTGGCTCTGCGCCAGCAGTCTCACCGGCCTGACCGGCGCCGGTCTGATCGCTGCGGCGCTCCACGTGTCCCTCCAGGGCGACGTCTCCTTCGCGGCCATTCCCGAGAAGGCGGCGATCATGCCCCGCCCCCAGCCGAGCGAGAGCGGCGCCAACATCGCCCGCAAGGGCGACCGGCTGGTGCGCAACCTCATGATCGCCTCGGCCAAGCAGAGCTTCAAGGCGCCGGTCACGGTCCGCCTCGGCGACCGCGAGATCATCAAGGCCAAGGCCTTCGTGCGGCTGACGACGCCCCTGTCGATGACGACGGGCGTCTACGCCGCCGAGCCACCCCGCTTCGACCCCATGAAGTTCGTCTCCGACGAGCCACTGGAGCGCGCGCCCGATGCGTCCGCCGACGCCCCCAGCGCCGAGGTCACCGTGGTCAAGCGCGAACTCGCCGACGCTGCCGTCGACGCCAACGCGCCGGCCCTCAGCGACGACGACGTCACCGCGCAGGTCGAGGAGGAGCGCCGCATCGCCGCCGAGGCAGGGCGCCGCGCCGCCATCCCGATCGCCCCGCAGATCATGCTGTCGCGGACGCTCCAGCAGGGCGCGGCCGGCGACGGCGACGGCGCGGTGCCGAAGGACGCGAACCCGTTCAAGTCCATCGAGGTGCTGGTCGTCCCGGAGAACGTCACGAAGGTCGCCAAGGTCGAGCTGAAGGCCAACGAGGCGCCGCTCGTGGAGGAGCGCGATCTCGCGCTGAAGCGCGGCGAGACACTGGAGACCACGCTCAAGGCCACCGGCCTCGCGAGCGACGATGCCGTTCGCGGCATCGTCGCCGCGCTCGGGGGCAAGACCCGCACCGCTGCCCTCAACGAGGGGCAACCGATGCGCGTCCAGGTCGCCCCCGGGCCCCGTCCCGGCGATCCCCGCCAGGTCACACGCGTGGTGCTGTACGGCGAGAACGGCATCGAGGGCATCGCGGCCCTGAACGACCGCGGCGCCTTCGTGTCGGTGGCGCCCCCCGCCGAGGAGGCCCCCTCCCCCAAGGGACAGCCTCAGGCGGAGGCCGGCGAGGACGAGGACGAGGATTCCGGCTCCGGGCCGCGCCTGTACCAGAGCCTCTACGAGACGGCCGCGCGCCACGACCTGCCGCGGGCCACGGTCGAGGACATCGTCCGCGTCTTCAGCTACGACCTCGACTTCCAGCGCCGCATCGGCAGCGGTGACGGGCTCGACGTCTTCTACAGCACCGACGACGAGGCCAGCGCCGATCGTCCGGACCTGCTCTACGCGGCGCTGACGCTCGGCGGAGAGACCCGCAAGGTCTACCGCTTCCAGTCGCCGGACGACGGCACGATCGACTACCTCGACGAGCAGGGCCGGTCGCTGAAGAAGTTCCTGCTGCGCAAGCCCATCGCCGACGGGATCATGCGCTCAGGCTTCGGTTACCGCCGCCACCCGGTGCTGGGCTACGCCAAGCTGCATACGGGCGTCGACTGGTCGAACCCGATCGGCACGCCGATCATGGCGGCCGGCAACGGCGTGGTGATCCGCGCGGAGATGACCTCGGGCTACGGCAACCGGGTCGAGCTGCAGCACGTCAACGGCTACGTGACGACCTACAACCACATGTCGCGGTTCGGCCGCGGCATCCGCGAGGGCGTCAAGGTCCGGCAGGGCCAGATCGTCGGCTATGTCGGCTCGACCGGCCTGTCGACCGGCGCGCACCTCCACTACGAGGTGATCATCAACGGCCACTTCGTCGACCCGATGAAGATCCGCGTCCCCCGCGGCCGGGAACTCGACGGGCGCCTGCTCGCCGACTTCAAGCGCCAGCGCGAGCAGATCGACGCCACCATGCAGAAGTCGAAGAGCGCGACCGCCCTCGCCCAGCGCGACGCGGCGGTCCGCTGAGAGCGCGCGCTGCCGTTCAGGCGAAGCCGAGCCGGGCGCGGACAGCCTCGGGCGTGGCGCCGGCCTGCCGGAGATCGGCGAGGGATCGCGAGCCGCGCGACTTGGCCAGCTTCTCGCCTCCGGTATCGAGCAGCAGCGCGTGGTGGCGGTAGCGCGGGACCGGCAGGCCGAGCAGGGCCTGCAGGAGCACGTGCAGGTCGGTGGCCGCCTCGAGGTCGCGGCCCCGCACCACGTGGGTGATCCCCTCCGCCGCGTCGTCGTGGACTACGGCGAGGTGGTAGCTCGTCGGCACGTCGCGCCGGGCGATCACCGCGTCCCCCCAGCGTGCCGGATCCGCCGCGACCCGGTGCGCGCCGGCCGCTTCGAAGGCGACGTAGCCGTGGGTCGGGCCGGCGCGGCGCAGGGCGGCCGCCATGTCGAGCCGCCAGGTATGCGGGTCGCCGCGGGCGATCCGGTCCGCGGCCGCCGCCCGGTCCAGGTGGCGGCAGGTGCCGGGATAGAGCGGCACGCCGTCCGGATCGCGGGGGCCGTCGCCGCCGGAGGCGACGCGCGCCCGGATCTGGCCGCGTGAGCAGAAGCACGGATAGGCGAGCCCGCTCGCGATCAGCCCGTCGAGGGCGACCCGGTAGGCCGCCATGTGCCGGGACTGGCGCCGCACCGGTTCGGGATAGGTCAGCCCGAGCCAGGCGAGGTCGGTGACGATCCCGTCGACGAAGTCCGGCTTCGAGCGCGCGGGATCGATGTCCTCGATCCGCAGGCGGCAGACGCCCCCCATCCGGGCCGCGAGGTCCGCGTTGAGCAGCGCCGAGTAGGCGTGGCCGAGGTGCAGCCGCCCGTTCGGGCTCGGCGCGAAGCGCAGCACCGGCGCCGCGTCGGTCACGGACCGGTCCGGCAGATCACCCGTCCCGGCGGTGCAGGCACTGCGGCGCGCCGGGCTGGCAGGCGATCCCGGGCAGCGAGCAGGCCGGTCCCTCCGCCAGGCGGCGGCAGACCTTGCAGCCGTCGGTCCACTCGAGGCAGGCCGGATCGTCGGCCGCCGACACCGCCGGCGACGCGTGCCGCGCCGGCGCCAGGGCGCCGATGAGCACGGTGGCGATCACGAGGACCGCGATGCCCCAGGCGGCAAGCGCGCCGCTCGACGAGCGCGGTGCGGGCGACGGAGGGCTGACGGTCGACATGGGCCTCCTGTTGGCGCGGGACCCGCCCGCCTGTCAACGCGCGCTCAGGCGGCCCGCGCGGATCGGCGCTCCAGCAGCGGCGGGAGCAGCTTCAGATTCAGCGGCTTGGCCAGGAACCCGTCGAAGCCGGCCGCCCGGGCGGCGACCTCGTCCTCCCGGCCGGCATTCGCGGTCAGCGCGACGAGGTGGAGGCGGTCCGCGCCGCCCGCTTCGGCGGCGCGGATCCGCCGGGCGGTCTCGTGCCCGTCGAGGCGGGGCATCCGCACGTCGATCAGCGCGAGGTCGAAGGGGCCGTCCGTCTCCAGCCGCGCGAGGGCCTCGAGGCCGTCGACGGCGTGGATCACCGTGGCGCCGAGGCGCTCCAGGGCCCGGGTCGCCAGCAGGGCGTTGATCGGGTTGTCCTCGGCCAGCAGGATCCGCAGGCTGGAGCCGACGCGCGCCGGCTCCGCCGCCGGCGCGGCCGCGGCCTCGACCGGGCGCGTCGACGCGAGCAGGCGCTCGAACAGGGAGCGCGGCCGGACCGGCTTGATCAGGTAGCCGTCGAAGCCCGCCGCGCCGGGGGACCCGAAGCCGCGCCGGTCGAACGGCGAGAGGAGCACGAGGCTGGTGCGGACCCCGCAGGCGCGGGCCGCGTCGGCGATCTGGCGCACCGCCGCGTCGCCCAGTGCCCGGTCGGCCAGCACCGCGTCGAAGGCCGCGCCCGACAGGGCGTCCAGGCCCGATTCCAGGCTGTCGACGATCACGGTGGCGGCCCCGGCCCGGGACAGGCTGCGGGCGAGGTACGGGGCCTGGAACGGCGAGTCGGCGACGATCAGACAGCGCCGCGGGGCGAGCGTAGGCAGCGGCGCGCGCCCGCTATCCTCGGCCGCCGCGACCTCGGCGAGCGGCAGCAGGACCCGGAAGGTCGAGCCCCGGCCGAGGCGCGAATCCGCCTCGATCCGCCCGCCCATGCGGGTCACGAGCCGCCGCGTGATGGCGAGGCCCAGCCCCGTGCCCTCGTGGCTGCGGCTCGCGCTGCCGTCGCCCTGCTCGAACTCCTCGAACAGGATCGGCAGCCGCTCCTCCGGGATCCCCGGGCCGGTATCCGCCACGGCGAGCACGACCTCGCCGCCGGTCCCGGCCCGCGCAAATCTCAGGCTGACGCCGACGCCGCCGCGCTCGGTGAACTTGATGGCGTTGCCGGCGAGGTTGATCAGGATCTGCCGCACCCGGTCGGCGTCGCCCAGGATCGCGGCCGGGAAGTCCTCGGCCACGTCGAGGGCGATCTCGATGCCCTTGTCCTGGGCGCGGGGCGCCAGCAGCTCGACGATCCCCTCGGAGAGGGCCGGCAGGTCGAAGGGCTCGGCCGCGAGGTCCAGGCGCCCGGCCTCGATCCGCGAGAAGTCGAGGACCCCGTCGATCAGGCCGAGCAGCGCCTGACCGCTGGTGCGCACCGCCTCCACGTAGGTGCGCTGCTCGGGGTTCAGCGCGGTCCCGAGCACGAGATCGGCCATGCCCAGGATGCCGTTGAGCGGCGTCCGCATCTCGTGGCTCACGGTCGCCAGGAAGCGGGATTTGGCGACGCTCGCCGCCTCGGCGCGCTCCAGGGCCGCGTCGCGGCTGCGGATCGCCTCGACCCGCGCGGTCACGTCCCGGCCCGCGCGCAGCCAGTGCGTCGCGTCCCCGTGCGCCACCGGCATCTCCACGAAGGCGAACCAGCGCGCCCGCCCGTCCGCCGTCCGGACCTGCGCCTCCAGGCGGCGGACCCCGTCCGGCCCGATCTCCACGGCGTTCCGGTCGAGGATCTCGAGATCGTCCTGGGAGCCGATCAGCGCGATCGGCTCGCGGCCGAGGAGGCGGGCGAAATCCTCGTTGGCGTAGGTGATGCGCCCGCGGGCATCCCGCTGGACGATGATCTCGGTGGTGGCGGCCACCAGGGCGCGGTAGCGGTCCTCGCTCTCGCTGATCCGCCAGAGGCGGTCCTGCAGCCGCTCGGCCTCGCGCTCGGCGCGCCGCGTTCCGAGCCGGCGCCAGAGGGCGAAGGCCAGTGCGGCCGCGGTCAGGAGCGCCAGGACAGGCGCCAGCGTGTCGATCATTCCGGCCTCCCCGGCATCGGGCCGGTCCGCCGCAGGATCGCAGCCGAAGCTGAAGGCGGCGTTGGGAAAGGCCCTTAACCGCCGGTTGCGGACTTCGCGGAGTCCGCGGCGGAATCCGCGGCGGAGTCCGCGACGCGGCGCGGGATCAACGGTACCGTGCGGTGATCCGAGAAGCGGCTCGCGAGTTGCCTGCCAGGACGCAGGTCCGGACGGAGACGGTACATGCCCGGTGAGCACTACGACGTCATCATTGTCGGGTCCGGTCCCGGCGGCGGCACGATGGCGTGGCGCCTCGCCCAGACCGGCAAGCGCATCCTGCTGATCGAGCGCGGCGACTACCTGCTGCGCGAGCCGCGGAACTGGGACAGTCAGGCGGTGATCGTCGACGGCTACTACCAGGCCAAGGAGACGTGGTACTCGTCCGACGGCAAGAGCTTCCACCCCGGCCTGCACTACTACGTCGGCGGGAACTCGAAATTCTACGGCTCGATCCTCTTCCGCCTCCGCGAGAGGGACTTCGCCGAGATCCGCCACCAGGACGGCGTCGCGCCGGCCTGGCCGGTCGGGTACGACGTCTTCGAGCCGTACTACCAGGCGGCCGAGGAGCTGTTCCACGTTCACGGCCTGCGCGGCGAGGACCCGACCGAGCCCTGGTCGACCAAGCCCTACGCCCATCCGCCGGTGGCGCACGAGCCGCGGATCCAGGAGCTGTTCGACAACCTGAAGCGGGCGGGCCACCACCCGTTCCACCTGCCGGTGGGCGTGCGGCTGGTGGAGAAGGACGGCCGCGCGGTGCCGACCTCGCCCTGCATCAAGTGCGAATCGTTCGACGGCTTCCCCTGCCCCACCAACGGCAAGTCGGACGCGCAGACCATGGTGGTCGACCCCGCCCTGCGCGACTGCCCGAACCTGACGCTGCTCACCCGCACCTACATCGAGCGCCTCGTCACCGACGCCTCCGGCCGCACCGTCACGGGCGTCGTCGGGAACCGCGACGGCGCGCCGTTCGAGGCCTCGGCCGACATCGTGGTGGTGGCCTGCGGCGCCCTCTCCTCGGCGCTGCTGCTGCTGCGCTCGGCCAGCGACCGCCACCCGAACGGCCTCGCCAACGGGTCGGATCAGGTCGGGCGCAACTACATGCGCCACAACAACTCGACGGTGCTGGCGATCTCGAAGGTCCCGAACCCGACCCGGTTCCAGAAGACGCTCGGCCTCAACGACTTCTACTTCGGCGATCCGGACCCGAAGGACGGCTGGGACTTCCCGCTCGGCCACATCCAGATGGTCGGCAAGTCGGACGGCGTCCAGATCCACGGCGAGGGCCTGCCGGGCTTCCTGCAATGGTTCCCCGACAAGCCCTTCGACTGGATCGCCAAGCACTCCGTCGACTTCTGGCTGACCTCCGAGGACGTGCCGCTGCCGCAGAACCGGATCTTCTACAGGGACGGCAAGGTCCATCTCGACCTCACCGAGACCAACGTCGAGGCGCACAAGCGGCTCCGGCACAAGCTGCGCGAGATCTGCAGCTTCACCGACATCCACCCGCACCTGTTCGACCGCTCGCTCTACCTCGGAAAGAACGTCCCGATCGGCGGGACGGCCCACCAGGCGGGGACCCTGCGGTTCGGCACGGATCCGAGGACGTCGGTGCTCGACCCGAACTGCAAGGCGCACGAGCTGGACAACCTCTACGTGACCGATGCCAGCTTCTTCCCGTCGATCGGCGCCGTGAACCCGACGCTGACGATCATCGCCAACGCCCTGCGGGTCGCCGATCATCTCGTCGCCCGGATGGGCGCCCGGGACGCGATCGCGCCGCCCCGGCTGTTCGACCACACCGAGCCGCGCGAGCCGCTGCCGGCCTGAGGACCGGCGGGGCGCGAACCATCGCTCTCCCCGGCTCGTCCCGAGGTGCCGGCACCGGACACGCGTGATCGTCCCCGCGCGCGCGTGGCCCCGGGGGCATGGCCTGGGAGGCGAGCACGAGGGACGCGGGACGCCGCGGGAACCCAGGTGTCGGCCAAGTACGCGCGGGATCCGATCCCCGCGGCGCCCCGCGGCATCGGCCGGGCATGGTCCCCGGCCGGTGCCGTCTGTCTCGTCGCGGCGTCTCCGACGTCCCGGTCCTGCGACTCCCCGTTAGCGGTCTCTGTCGAGGTGCGTGCACGCCGTGCCCGCACCTCCGGAACCCGCATCGGCGCCGTGGCCTTCCAGCCGTTCCCCGCCTCGTAGTGGGCAGGTCCGCAGGTCGCTCAGGGTCGGCCCAGAGGCGGGTCGGCGCGGGGGCATTTCCTCACCCCGCCGGGCACAGTGCCGCCCGGTCTCACGCCCGCATCCGAGGCACGCCCCGCACCGGTCCGTCGCCCGGGGCGATGGCGGCTGAGAGCCACCGACGCGGGCGCCGCCCCGTCCCCGGACCCGCACGGTCAGCCACCGGGCGGGCCCCCGAAGGACGCCCCGGGATCGCTCCCGGGCCGCCGCGGACAGGTGCGGTCAGGAAGCACAAAATAGGAACATTGTCAAGGCAAACTGAGCCGCGCGCTGCGGTCGACGACGCTTCTCCGTCATCGCGAGCGTAGCGAAGCGACCCAGGGCGGCGCAACATCGGCAAGGTCGCGCTGCTGGATTGCTTCGCTCCGCTCGCAAGGACGTCGGTGCCGAGAAACCATCGGCCGCGGGCACCGTCACATGGGCCGAGCCCTGCCGTCACTCCGGGACGCCGCGGCGCGACTTCGGGATGACGGGCAAGCCGTCGCATCTGCTATGTCGGCACTCCGACCCTCCACCGAACGCGACGCCCGTGGCCATCGACCATATCGATCTCAGCCGGATCGACCTGAACCTGCTGGTCGCCCTCGACGCGCTGCTCGACGAGCGCAGCGTCACGCGGGCCGCCGCGCGGGTCGGGATCGGCCAGTCGGCGATGAGCTCGAGCCTCGCCCGCCTGCGCCGCCTGTTCGACGACGAGCTCCTGACCCGGGCGCCGGACGGGATGCGGCCGACGCCCCGCGCCCTGAAGATCGCCGAGCCGCTGCGCGCCACCCTCCGGCAGGTGCAGGCGCTGGTGCACCGGGAGGAGCGGTTCGATCCGGCCACCGTCGCGCGCACCTTCACGGTGAGCCTGCCCGACAGCGTCGAGGCGCTGCTCGGGCCGCGGCTGATCGCGCAGCTCCGGCGGGACGCGCCCGGCATCCGGCTGCTGCTGCGCTCGGTCGACCGGACCCGGATCCTCGACGAGCTCGACGCCGACCGGGTCGACCTCGCCATCGGCCTGTTCTCGGAGGGGCAGCTCCACCACAAGCAGCGCCTCCTCTACCGGGACAGCTACGTGGTGCTGTTCAACGCCGCCCTGATCGGCCTGGAGCCGCCGATTGGGCTCGACGATTACCTGCGCTTCCCCCACGTGCTGACGTCCCTGCGCGAGACCGCCCACGGGGTCGTCGACGACGCCCTCGCGCTGATCGGGCGCTCGCGCACCCTGGCGGTGACGACCCCGCGCTTCCTCGTGGTCCCGTTCATGGTCCGCGCGGCGCCGGTGATCGCCACGATGCACGCCCGGCTCGCGACCTCCTTCGCCAGCGCCCTGGCGCTGAGCGTCAGCCCCGTGCCGGTGCCCCTCGACGA
This sequence comes from Methylobacterium sp. yr668, assembly GCF_900116245.1. Classification (NCBI taxonomy): domain Bacteria; kingdom Pseudomonadati; phylum Pseudomonadota; class Alphaproteobacteria; order Hyphomicrobiales; family Methylobacteriaceae; genus Methylobacterium; species Methylobacterium sp. yr668. The sequence continues at coordinate 9,618 of NZ_FOZY01000016.1, forward strand.
CGTGCCCGTGTCGATGCTGTGGCACGCCTCCTACGACCACGACCCGGCCCACCGCTGGCTGCGGGACCTCCTGGTCCGGCTGGCCCACGAGCCGCCGGCGCCGGGCATCATCTGATACGCTTTCCGCTTGACGCGACGGTCGACGCATTCCGTGCCGTCCTCACGAGCGGAGCGAAGTGACCCAGGACAGCACGAGGCTGGCCGGCGTCGCGCGATCTGGATCGCTTCGCTCCGCTCGCGAGGACGGACGTGCGGACGGCATCGACCGGCCGCGAGCAGACCGCACCGTCACAGGCACGGATCCGCTGCGGCCTCCAGGCGGCCGCGCGCGATCGCCGCGCGGAACAGGGCGAAGTCGGCCGCATTGCGCTCCGCGTAGGCCGCGGCCCAGTCGGCGATCGCCCCGCTCAGGTCGTGGTGCTTGCCGCTGCCGCAGTAGCCGGCGATCGCCGCCGCGTCCCCGGTCCGCGCGTGGGCGCGCGCCAGCAGCGTCCCGTAGGCGTACGAGAAGGTCAGGAGCGGCGCGCCGGACATCCGCGCCAGCGGGATCGCGCCCTTCAGGTTCTTCATCTGGCGCACGTAGAACGGCCGGCCCGCGATGCTGGTCCAGCCGAGCAGCGGGTCGCCCACCGCCTGGAGCAGGCGCTGGCCGTAGATCACCCGCTCGCCCTCGTGCCCGGAGAACGGCGCCGGCACGCCCGGCAGGTACGGCGCGTGCGCCGGTCGGACCGCCTCCTTGACCTGCAGGAAGAGCGCGTCGGCGTCGGAATTGCCGAACAGCAGGGCGAGATAGGCCCGGGTCCCGACGCTGCCGACGCCGACGACGCGGTGGGCGACGTCGACCACGTGGTAGCGATCGAGCATGAAGCGCCGCTCCCGCGGCAGGGTCTCGGCGTAGCGCTCCAGGCCGGTGACGACGCCCTCGCGGGTCGCCGCGTCCACGGGCGTCAGGATCGGCGCGTCGGTCTGCAATTGCCAGGTGCCGTCGGTGCGCCGCTCGGCCACCTGGGCGAGCAGGCTGCGGTTGTTGCGACGCCGCGCCTTGTCGACCGCCCGGCGGACCACCGCCCGGGCCTCCGCGTTCATTTGGAGCCCGGCGATGTGCGGGCCGTCGGCGCGGGTCGTCTGGTACCAGACGTCGAGGGAGCCCTGCGGCGCGAGGCGCCGCATCGTGTGCTGGTAGCCGGAGACCGCCTCCATGACGGCCGCCCGCCGCTCGCCCGCCGGCAGGCCCGCGTCGTCGGTGGCGACCGCCAGCCCGGCCGCGAGGCGCTTGAGGTCCCACTCCCACGGGCCGATCGTGACCTCGTCGAAATCGTTGAGGTCGAGGACGATGTCGCGCTGCGGCGTGCCGAACAGGCCGAAATTGTCGGTGTGCGCGTCGCCGTTCATCACGACGTCGATGCCGCTGCGCGGCCCGCGCGACAGGTCCCAGGCCATGACGTGCGCGGCCCCGCGCAGGAACGCGAAGGGCGAGCTCGCCATCCGGGCGACCCGCAGTGGGATCAGGTGCGGCTGGCGGCCCGCGTGGGCGGCCTCGATCAGGGCGACCGGGTCGGGCCGGTCGGGATCGGAAGCCAGCGCGGCCTGGCCCGCGTGGGGCACCTCGGCGCGCAGCCGCTTGCCGGCCTTGCGCCGCTTGTCCCAGGCCTCGACGCCCGCGCGGAGGTCGATCCGCGGGAAATCGGCGACCGGTGCCAGCACCGAGTCCACGGCCGGGGCATCCGCCTCCCGGTCCCCCGGCGGCACGGTCTTGTCGCTCTCGATGCGATCCATCGCTGTTCCATCGCGGCAGCCGGGTCGGCCCCGCCGGTGCGCTCGACCGGCCCGAAGCCGGGGCGGCGGACCGCACGTTAGCATCCGGCCGGCTCTGTGACGTCACGGGCCCGGACGGCCCTTGACCACCCTACAGGGGGGGCCTCTAACGAACCGAGTATTCGGGGGGTGTTCCTCCGTCTCGTGTCGTTCACGGCCTCGCGATCACAGTGCCGGAATCGACCCGGACGGCCGGGGAACACCGTTACATCAGCGAGACGTCGCATGCCCAAAGGTTCAGATCTCCTCGTCGCGGCCCTCGAGAACGAGGGCGTCGACCGCATCTTCGGGATTCCCGGGGAGGAGAACCTCGACGTCGTCGAATCTCTGCGCAACTCCAAGATCGAGCTGGTCCTGACCCGCCACGAGCAGGCGGCGAGCTTCATGGCCGCCACCCACGGCCGACTCACCGGCCGCCCCGGCGTCTGCCTCTCGACGCTCGGCCCGGGCGCCCTGAACTTCTCCACCGGCGCGGCCTACGCCCATCTCGGCGCCATGCCGATGATCATCATCACCGGCCAGAAGGGCATCCTGTCCTCGCGCCAGGCCAAGTTCCAGATCGTCGACGTGATCTCGTCGATGAAGCCGATCACCAAGATGGCCCGGCAGATCGTCTCGGCCTCCTCGATCCCCACCATCGTGCGCGACGCCTTCCGGGTCGCCACCGAGGAGCGGCCCGGCCCGGTGCTGCTGGAGCTGCCCGAGGACATCGCCTCCGAGGAGGCCGAGGCCGACCTCGTCCCCTCGCACCCGATCGACATCCCGGTCGCGCACCCGACCGCGATCGCGCGCGCCGCGGACATGATCCTGAAGGCCAAGCGCCCGCTGATCATGCTGGGCGCCGCCGCGAGCCGCCCCCGCGCCACCGGCGAGCTCGGCGGCTTCGTGCAGCGCACCGGCATCCCGTTCTTCACCACCCAGATGGGCAAGGGCACGGTGGCGGGCGGGACCGACCTCTACATGGGCACCGCGGCGCTCTCGGAGCGCGACTACGTCCACGAGGCGATCGACAAGGCCGACCTGATCATCGCCATCGGCCACGACACGATCGAGAAGCCGCCCTTCTTCATGGGCCAGGCCGACCAGAAGGTCGTCCACATCGGCTACATGCCGGCCAACGTCGAGCAGGTGTACTATCCGGATGCCGAGGTGGTCGGCGACCTCGGGCCGACGCTGAAGCTCCTGGCCGACAAGCTCGACGGCAAGCTTCCGAACGCGGGCGCGCTGCTGCACCTGCGCGAGCACATCCTCGGCCACATCGCCGATCGGGCCGGCGAGGACCGCTTCCCGGTGACGCCGCAGCGCCTCGTGCGCGACGTGCGCCGGGTGATCCCGGAGGACGGGATCGTGTGCCTCGACAACGGCATGTACAAGATCTGGTTCGCCCGGAACTACCGCACCTACGTCGCCAACACGCTGCTCCTCGACAACGCGCTGGCCACGATGGGCGCGGGCCTGCCCTCGGCCATGATGGCGGCGATGCTCTACCCGAAGCGGCGCGTGATGGCCGTCTGCGGCGACGGCGGGTTCATGATGAACAGCCAGGAGATGGAGACCGCCGTCCGGCTGAAGCTCAACCTCGTGGTGCTGGTGCTCGACGACTCGGCCTACGGGATGATCCGCTGGAAGCAGGCGGTCGACAAGTTCGCCGATTACGGCATGACCTTCAGCAACCCGGACTTCGTCCTCTACGCCAAGTCGTACGGTGCGACCGGCCACCGGGTCGAGTCGGTCAACGACCTCGTGCCGACGCTGGACCGGGCCTTCGCGGCGGGCGGGGTGCACCTCGTGGCGGTGCCGATCGACTACTCGGAGAACACCCGCGTGCTGGTCGACGAGCTGCGCGCCAAGGTGAAGGATTTCGAGCCGGCCGAGTGAGGCCGGTTTCGCAGATGGTCGGCACGCAAGACAGGGCAGCGCGATGAACCCGTTCACCTTCCAGACCACGCCGAACGTGCTGTTCGAGGCCGGCGCCGCGAAGAAGCTGCCCGAGATCGTCGGCAGCTTCGGGGCCAAGCGCGTCCTCCTCGTCACCGACAAGGGCGTGCGCGGCGCCGGCCTCACCCAGGCCGCCGAGGCGGCCCTGGCCGCCGCGGGCGTCACCCTCGACGTCTACGAGGACGTAGTCGCCGACCCGCCCTCGACGGTGATCGAGGCGGCGGCCAAGCGCGCCCGCGAGCTCGGGACCGACCTCGTCCTGTCGATCGGCGGCGGCTCGGCGCTCGATACCGCCAAGCTCGTGGCCTACCTCGCCAAGTCCGACGAGCCGCTCGACGCGATCTACGGCGTCGGCCTCGCCAAGGGCGACCGCCTGCCGCTGATCCTGGTGCCGACCACGGCCGGCACCGGCTCGGAGGTGACGCCGATCTCGATCGTCACGACGCCGACCACCGAGAAGAAGGGCGTCGTCGCGCCGAAGCTCCTGCCCGACTGGGCGGTGCTCGACCCGGAGCTGACGCTCGGCCTGCCGTCGCACGTCACCGCGGCGACCGGCATCGACGCCATGGTCCACGCCATCGAGGCCTTCACCAGCAAGAACAAGAAGAACCCGATCTCCGACCAGCTCGCCAAGCAGGCCCTGGCGCTGCTCTCGGCCAACATCCGGACCGCCTGCACGGACGGGAAGAACCTCGAGGCGCGCTCCGGCATGCTGCTCGGCTCGATGCTGGCCGGCATGGCCTTCGCCAACGCGCCGGTGGCGGCGGTGCACGCCCTCGCCTACCCGGTCGGCGCGATCTTCCACGTGCCGCACGGGCTCTCGAACGCTCTGGTGCTGATGGGGGTGATGCGCTTCAACCTCTCGCACGCGGAGGCGCTCTACGCCGAGCTCGCTCCGATCCTCGACCCCGCGGCCGCCGACCTGCCGCGGCCCGAGGCCGCCAAGCGCTTCGTGGAGAGTCTCGACGCGATCTGCCGCGACTGCAAGGTTCCGGCCTCGCTGGCCGAGGTCGGCGTCGCCCGGCAGGACCTGGAGCGCATGGCCACCGACGCGATGAAGCAGACGCGGCTCCTCGTGAACAACCCGCGCGAGGTCACCTACGACGACGTCTTCGCGATCTACGCCGAGGCGCTGGGAGAGGCGCGGCCGGCGGCGTGAGCATGACGACGGCGGTGATGCTGGAGCTGTCGCCCGATCAGTCCAGCCCACACCGTCATCGCGAGCGCAGCGAAGCGACCCAGGGCGGCGCGCCGTCGTTGAGCATGGCGCTGCTGGATTGCTTCGCTTCGCTCGCAAAGACGGCGGGTTCGAAGACTTCAGCCCTGAGGCTGTGAGGAGAAACGCCAGCATGGACCAGTTCGACGCGTTCCGGGCGATGAGCGAGTTCTGGACGCGGGCCGGCGCGGGCTTCTTCACCCCGGGCGCCGGGCAGTCCGCGCCCGGGTTCGGCTGGCCGGCCTTCCCGGGCGGCGACCTCGCGGATCTCGCCGCGGCGCAGGCCAAGCTGACCGAGGCCTGGACCGCCGCCAGCGCCCTCTCGCAGACGCTGACGCGCTCGCTCCAGGGCGGCCCCGGCGCGCCGGACCCGACCGCCGGGGCGGTGCTCGCCCGGATCTTCGATCCGCAGGCCTGGCTCGGCGGCTCGGCCGAGTTCGACGCCGCCCTCACCCGCATGGCCGAGGGGCCGCAGCTCGCCGACCTTTGGCAGACCGAGCGGCGCTACGCGGCGCTGTTCACCGCCTGGGCGAGCCTGCGGCGGGCGCAGAGCGAGCATCAGGCCGTGATGCTTCAGGCCTGGACGCGGGCGGCCGGGACCTTCGCGAAGGAGGCCAATGCCCGCGCCGAAAACGGCGAGAGCTTCGCCTCCGCCCGGGACATGATGAGCCGGTGGATCGAGACCGCCAACGCGGTCCTCCTGGAGGTCCAGCGCTCCGACGCGTTCCTGGGCTCGCAGCGGGCGGTCCTGCGGGCCTCCACCGACCTCCGGCTCGCCCAGCAGGACGTCGCGGCCTTCCTGTCCGAGTTCTACGGCCAGCCGACCCGGGCCGAGCTCGACGACGTCCACAAGAGCCTGACCGAGCTGCGCCGGGAAGTCCGGGCGCTCCGCCGCGAGCGCCGGCAGGCCGGCAAGACCGCGAGAGCCGGCGGTTCACGGGTCGGGGAGGACGCCCATGGCTGATCAGGAGAAGCCGAAGGGGCCGGCCGCCCCGCTGAATCTCACCCCGGCCGCGTTGCTGGCCGAGGTCGGCACCCTCGGCCGCCGCATCAGCGAGGGCGCCAGGCTGTTCGCCGATGTCAGCGACGCCGATGTCGAGATCGCCACCACGCCGAAGGACCTGGTCTGGAGCCAGGACAAGGTCAGCCTCTACCGCTACCGGCCGCTCGCCGAGAGCGCGGGCCTGCCGCCGGTGCTCATCGTCTACGGCCTGATCGGCCGCTACACGATGGCCGACCTGCAGGAGGACCGCTCGCTCGTCCGCAATCTCCTGAATCTCGGCCTCGACCTCTACGTGGTCGACTGGGGCAATCCGGGCCGGGCCGACCGCTACGTCACCATCGACGATTACGTGGACGGCTACCTCGCCGAGTGCGTCGCCTTCATCCAGGAGGCGGCCGGGCGCGAGCGAGTGAGCCTGCTCGGCATCTGCGAGGGCGGCGTCTTCACCACCTGCTACGCGGCGCTCTACCCCGAGACCGTCAACGCGATGGTGCTGACGATCACGCCGATCGACTTCCACGCCGACACGCGGGAGAACCGGGCCGGCCACGGCTTCATCAACGTCTGGACCCGCTCGCTCACGCCCGAGGATGTCGACCGGCTGATCGAGGCGCAGGGGTCGCTGCCCGGCGCCTTCATGGGCTCGGTGTTCTCGATGATGACGCCGATGCGCACCATGACGAAGTACAACCTCGACCTGCTCGACGCCCTCGACGACAAGAAAAAGTTCCTGAACTTCCTCCGGATGGAGAAGTGGATCGCCGACCGTCCGGACCATCCCGGCGAGGCCGCCAAGCAGTGGCTGAAGGACCTCTACCAGGACAACAAGCTGGTCGAGAGCGCCTTCGAGCTCGGCGGCCGGCGGGTGGACCTGAAGGCCATCACCTGCCCGGTGCTGAACGTCTTCGCCCAGGACGACCACATCATCCCGCCGGCCACCTCGCAGGCGCTGAAGGATAAGATCGGCACCACCGACTACACCGAGATGGGTCTGCCCGGCGGCCATGTCGGCGTCTTCGTCGGCGGCAAGGCACAGAAGCTGCTGGGCTCCGGCATCGCCGACTGGCTCGGCAAGCGGGGATAACGTGCAGGCTCGGGGGAGTGCCGCATGGGCAGCCTGAAGAACAAGATCGTCAGCGCCGACGAGGCCGCCGCCATCCTGCAGGACGGCGACATGGTGGCGGTCTCGGGCTTCGTCGGGATCGGCACGCCCGACGAGCTGATCCTGGCGCTCGCCCGCCGCTTCGAATCCGGCAACGGCCCGCACGGGATCGGCCTGATGTTCGCCGCCGCCCCCGGCGACGGCAAGGAGCGCGGCCTCAACAAGCTCGCGATCCCGGGCCTCGTCCGCCGCGTCGTCGGCGGCCACTGGGCGCTCGTGCCGAAGCTCGGCGCCATGGCGGTGGCGGGCGAGATCGAGGCCTACAACCTGCCGCTCGGCGTGGTCTCGCACCTCTACCGCGAGATCGCCGCCCACACGCCGGGCCACATCACCAAAGTGGGGTTACGCACCTTCGTCGACCCCCGTCTGGAGGGCGGCAAGCTCAACGCCGTGACGCAGGAAGACCTCGTCAGCGTGGTCGAGCTCGGCGGCGAGGCCTGGCTCCACTACAAGGCCTTCCCGGTCAACGTCGCGCTGATCCGCGGCACCACGGCCGACCCCGCCGGCAACATTACCATGGAGCGCGAGGCGCTCACCCTCGACAACCTCGCCGCCGCCATGGCGGCGAAGAACTCGGGTGGCTTCGTCATCGCCCAGGTCGAGCGGCTCGCCGAGGCCGGCTCTCTCAACCCGCGCGAGGTGCAGGTGCCCGGCGTGCTGGTCGATTGCGTGGTGCTCAGCACGCCCGAGAACCACCGCCAGACCTACGGCACGCCCTACAACCACGCCTTCACGGGCCGCCAGCGCGTGCCGCTCGACCGGATCGCCCCGATGCCGCTCGACACCCGCAAGGTCATCGCCCGGCGCTGCGCCTTCGAGCTCCCGCCGGGCGGCGTGGTCAATCTCGGTATCGGCATGCCCGAGGGCGTCGCGGCGGTCGCCGCCGAGGAGCGGGTGCTGAAATACCTGACGCTGACCGCCGAGCCCGGCGTGATCGGCGGCCTGCCGCAGGGTGGGCTGGATTTCGGCGCCGCCCTCAACCCGGCCGCGGTGCTGCACCAGAACCAGCAGTTCGACTTCTACGACGGCGGCGGCCTCGATCTCGCCTGCCTGGGCCTCGCCCAGTGCGACGCCGAGGGCAACGTCAACGTCAGCCGGTTCGGCAAGAAGCTCGCGGGCGCGGGCGGGTTCATCAACATCTCGCAGAACGCCAAGAGCCTCGTCTTCGCCGGCACGTTCACGGCCGACGGCCTCAAGGTGGCGGTGGAGGACGGCGGTATCCGGATCCTCAGCGAGGGCCGCTCGCGGAAATTCATCGCCGCGGTCGAGCAGGTGACCTTCTCGGGGGCCTACGCGGCCGAGCGCGGCCAGCCGGTGCTCTACGTGACCGAGCGCTGCGTGTTCCGCCGGACGCGGGCCGGCATGGAGCTGGTCGAGGTCGCGCCGGGCATCGACATCGCGCGCGACATCCTCGGCCAGATGGGCTTCACCCCAATCGTGCAGGATCCGCAGCCGATGGATCCGCGCCTGTTCCGCGAGTCCGTGATGGCGCTGGAGCCCTGGCTGCTGGGCCTCTCGCTGTCGGAGCGGATCAGCTACGACCCGGAGCGCAACATCCTGTTCTCGAACCTCGAGGGCTTCCAGGTCCGGACCATCGACGACGTCGAGCTGGTGCGCCGCGAATACGAGCGCGCCTGCCAGGAGATCGGCAGGAAGGTCCACCTGATCGCCAATTACGACGGGTTCGAGATCGACCCGACGGTGAGCGACGCCTACTTCTCGGCGATCGCCTATCTCGAAAACCGCTATTACGAGACCGCGTCCCGGTATACCACGAGCGCGTTCTTGCGATTGAAACTCGGCGCCTCGTTGGCGAGCCGCGACCTGGCTCCCCATGTCTTCGAGACAAAAGCCGAGGCGCAGGCGAGGAATACGGCCCAGAGCGTGCCTCTCAAGCCGCGGTCCGGCATGTCCCAGCCCGACATGCCGCGGCCGCCGAAGGAACCGTTGGATGCCTGAGTTCGAGACCCCCTCCCTGAAGGACCGCGCCCTGCTGGTCGATGCCTGCCTGATCGGCGGCGCATGGTCGAAGGCCGGTTCCGGCAGCATCGACGTCACCAACCCGGCGACCGGCGCGCTGATCGCCAAGGTGCCGAATGCCGGCGCCGACGAGACCCGGCAGGCGATCAAGGCGGCGCACGAGGCCTACCCGGCGTGGCGCGCCAAGACCGCCAACGAGCGCGCCGTGCTGCTGCGCAAGCTCGCGGCGCTCGTGACCGAGCATCAGGAGGATCTGGCGCAGATCCTCACCGCCGAGCAGGGCAAGTCGCTGACCGAGTCCCGCGGCGAGGTCGCCATGTCGGCCGCCTACGTGCTGTGGTTCGCGGAAGAGGCGCGCCGCGTCTACGGCGACGTGGTCCCCTCCCCCTGGGGCGACCGCAAGATTCTCGTCACCAAGGAGCCGGTCGGCGTCGTGGCGGCGATCACGCCGTGGAACTTCCCGTCCTCGATGATCGCCCGCAAGATCGCCCCGGCTCTGGCCGCCGGCTGCCCGATCGTGATCAAGCCCGCCTCGCAGACCCCGCTCTCCGGCCTCGCCTGGGGCGTCCTGTGCGAGCGCGCCGGCTTCCCGGCCGGCACGGTCTCGATCCTCACCGGCTCGGCCCGCGCCATCGGCGCCGAGATGACCGGCAACCCGCTCGTCAAGAAGATCACGTTCACCGGCTCCACCGAGGTCGGCAAGGTGCTGCTGGAGCAGGCCGCCCACACGGTGAAGAAGGTCTCGATGGAGCTCGGCGGCAACGCGCCCTTCATCGTGTTCGACGACGCCGACCTCGACAAGGCGGTGGCCGGCGCGATGCTCGCCAAGTACCGCAATTCCGGCCAGACCTGCATCTGCACCAACCGGTTCCTGGTGCAGGACGGGATCTACGACGCCTTCGCGGAGAAGATGGCCGAGGCGGCCAACCGCCTGAAGGTCGGCAACGGCGTCGAGGACGGCGTCGCCCAGGGGCCGCTGATCGACATGGCGGCCGTGGAGAAGACCGAGGCCCATATCCGCGACGCCGTGGAGAAGGGCGGCCGGGTGGTGGCGGGCGGCCACCGCCACGCGCTGGGCGGCCAGTTCTTCGAGCCGACGGTGATCACCGGCGCCACCCCCGCCATGGCGGTGGCCCGGGAAGAGACCTTCGGGCCGCTGGCGCCGCTGTTCCGCTTTCGCGACGAGGCGGAGGCGATCCGCATGGCCAACGACACCGAGTACGGGCTCGCCTGCTACTTCTACACCCGCGACCTCGGCCGGACCTTCCGAGTCGCGGAGGCGCTGGAATACGGCATGGTCGGGATCAACGAGGGGATCATCACCACCGAGGTGGCGCCCTTCGGCGGCGTGAAGGAATCCGGCCTCGGCCGAGAGGGCTCGTACCAGGGCATCGAGGATTACCTGAACACCAAGTACCTGTGCGTGGGCGGGCTCGGCGCGTAGGGCCGGGGCACACGCCGGTCCGGATCGGGACCTGACGGGTTCTCCCTCCCCCCGCGCAGGTGGGAGGGAGAACCGGCGGGGCCTACTTCCCGCTGGGCGCAGCGCCGCTGCCGGTGGCGCCGTTGCCCGAGCTGCTGCCGGCGGGGGCGCCGGGCGTGCTGACCCGCGGGCCGCCGCTGGTGCCGGGCGCCATGCCGGCGCCGGTGGACCCGGTGCTCTCCATCGAGCCGGTCCCGGTCCCGGTGCCGCCGACCGCGCCGGACTTGTTGACGTTGCCCTGGTTGGCGCCGCCGGTCTGCGGCGCCTGGGCCAGCGCCGCCCCGGACGTGGCGAGTACGAATGACGTGGCGAGGGCGAGGATCGTCTTCGACATGGGGCCTCCTGACAGGTCGTTGGGCTGTGGTGTGAGGCCAACCCGGGCGCGCCCGGATGGTTCGGTCGCGCCTTCAGCGGGCGAGCGCCTCGCGCCACGCCGTCCAGGGCCAGCGCAGGGGTTCCCCGCCGGCCGCCGGCGCGATCGAGACCGTCGCGGTCCGGCCGCTCACCAGCCGCGGATCCGCCGTGCCGCCGTCGAGGCTGATCCGCACCGGGATGCGCTGGGCGAGGCGCACCCACGAGAAGGTCGGGTTCACGTTCGCGAGCAGGTTGGAGGCGTCGCTGCGGCCGGTCTCGCCGATGCCGCCGGCGATGCTGGCGACGTGGCCGCGGAGCGCCCCGTCCTCGCCCATGAGCTCGACGGTCACGGGCGCGCCGACGCGGATCCGCGGCAGCTTCGTCTCCTCGAAGTAGCCCTCGACCCGGACGGTGTCGCTGTCGATCAGCGCCATCACGCCACGTCCGGTGGTGACGTAGGCGCCCGGCCGCAGCTCCATGTTGGTGATCCGGCCGTTGACCGGGGCGCGCACCGCCGAGCGTTCCAGGTTGAGCTTGGCGAGGTCGCGATCCGCCAAGCCCTGCTCGTAGGCGGCCCGCGCCGACAGGTCGGCCGCCTTGGCGGCCTCGACCCGCTGCTGCGACACCGCCGCGTCGGAGAGCCTGCTGTAGCGGGCGTAGTCGGCCGCCTCCTGCTCGGCGGTCGCCTTGCGGCCCTCCACCATCGCCTCCGCCTGCCGCAGCCCCAGGCGGAACCGGTCCGGATCGATCCGGAACAGGACGTCGCCCTTCCGCACGACCTGATTGTCCTCCACCAGCACCTCGGTGACGAGGCCGGAGACGTCGGGGGCCACCGCCACCACGTCGGCGCGCACGCGCCCGTCCCGGGTCCAGGGGGCGTCCATGTAGTAGTCCCACAGGCCGAGGCCGACGATCAGCGCCGCGGCGACCATGCCGAGGGTGACCAGGAGGCGGCCGAGGGCGGAGAACAGGGCGGTCATGGCAGGGTCCGGTGGGCGAGGGTCACCACGCCGCCGAGCAGGACGACGTAGAGGGCGAGGTCGAAGAGCGGCCGGTGCCAGACGAGGCGGTAGAGGCCGGTCGCCGCGAGCAGGCGGCGCAGCGGCAGGCCGAGGGCGAAGGCCAGCGCCATCCAGAGGGCGAGGCCCGGCACGAACACGCCGCAGAGGTCGATCTCGCCCATCATGCCGCCATCTCCCGGTGGTCCAGGGCGGGCGCCGCCCGGTAGGCCGCCGCGTCGGCGAAGAGCCCGCGGCGCAGGCCGGTGAGGCCGATCAGGGCGGCGCGCCGCTCCGGCGACGGGGCCGCGCCCGCGACGGCGTCGAGCGCCTCGTCCAGCGCCGCGAGCAGCGCCGCGTCCGGCCGGTCGGTCCGGCCGCGCAGCTGGCGCGCCGCCAGCGCGAGGACCCGGTCGACGGTGTTGCGGGCCGGGCCCGTCAGCCGCCGGCGCACCCGGCGAACCTCCACGAGGTTGATGCCCACCCGGACATCGGCCAGCAGGTCGCCCACGGAGGCGGACGTGTCCGCGGGCAGGCTCGCCAGCCGCGGCGCGATCAGGCCGACGCGGTCGAGCATGAGGGCCGCGAGTTCGAGCCCGTGGCCGGTGCCGCGCCCGTCCGCGGCGGCCGCGAGGCTGCGCCGGTTGATCCCGATCAGCCGCCGCGCGCTCCAGCCGGCGCCGACCGAGCGGATCACCCGGGTCACCGCGGCGGCGATCCACATGCCCACCACCGAGGCGATCACCCCGTTGGCGAAGGGCGCGAAGTCCCCGCTGTAACCGTTCTGGAGGGCCAGCAGGGTCGCGCCGTTCAGCGCCGCGCCCATGCCCATCGGGGCGGTGCGCGGCTGCGTCATCATCAGGCCGCACAGGATCAGGGCCGGTGCGAGCGCGAGCGCCAGCATCTCGAAGGAGGTGGCGAGCGGCAGCACGGCGAACAGGTAGAGGCCCGCGCCGAGGGCGCCGACGATCGCCGAGTTGGCGAAGCTCAGGATCTGCGGCGCGGGATCGTCCTGCGCGGCGAACAGGCAGCAGGCGACCGCGCCCATCATCGGCGCCGCGGAGCCGTCCGGCCAGCCGGTGGCGATCCAGATGGTGCAACAGGCGAGCAGGCCCGCGAACACCCCGAAGGCCGAGAACGCGGCCAGCCCGTGGTCCCGGTGGCGGATCGACCGGACGCGGGCCGTGTAGGCGAAGGCGAGCGGCGCGCGGGGCGCGGTGCCGACCGCGAGGTGGCCGCGCAGTACCCGCAGATCCTGGCGCAGGTCGATGACGTCGCGCAGGCGCGCCGCGAGGCTCGCGAGGAGGAGCGTGTTCCAGTCCGGCGCTCGGCCGAGGGCGGGCTCGAACCCGTCGATCCGGTCGCGCAGCCGCGCGGCGCGATCCGGATCGTCGACCTCGTCGGCGAGCCAGTCGATGAGGTCCGACAGGAAGGCCCGGACCCGCGCCGGAACAGCGCCGGCTTGCTCGAGGGCGGCGACGCGGTCCGCCACGGCGGCGACGATCGGCAGGACCATCAGCATGTGCTGACGGAGGGGCGCGAAGGCCTCGGCGGCGCGCTCCGCGCCCGTCGCCTCGTTGCGCAGGGCGAGGCCGAGGGCGTCGAGGCCGATCGCGTCCGAGGCGAGGCGCAGGCGCCGGCCCTGGCTCGGCCCAACGGCCTCCGGCGCGCGGGCGGCCGCGAGGGCGCTCCGGATCCAGGCCCGGGCCTCCGCCGACCAGTCGTTCAGCCGTCCGACGATGAGCGGGGCCGCCGATTGCGGCAGGATCAGCGTGGCGGCGAGGCTGGCGCAGACGATGCCGAGGGAGATCTCCTCGGCCCGCGCCACCGCCGTGTCGAAGATCGCCCCGGGATCGTCGACGGCGGGGAAACCGATCAGCGCCGCCGTGTAGCCGGCGAGCATCGGCAGGTAGCTCGCGGGGGTTCGGTCGAGGAGGGAGACGTAGAGGCAGAGCGCGACCCACAGCGCCACCGCGAGGCTCAGCAGGATCGGCGCGTTCACGAGGTTCGGCACCAGCACGACGCTGACCGCCGCGCCGAGCACGGTGCCGCAGACCCGGTACGCGGCCTTCGCGCGCGTCGCGCCGGAGAGGACCTGGCTGGTGATGTAGACGGTGCCGAGGGCCCAGTAGGGCCGCGGCAGGTCGATCCAGAGCGCGAGGTACAGGGCGAGCATCGCCGCCGCGTAGGTCTTCAGCGCGAAGGCCCAGTCGCGCCATGCGGGGAGGGTCACGGCACCGGCTCCGGCTCGGGCGCGGCCCCGACGGTGGCGCGGCGCCGGTGGCGGCCGGTGGTCAGGAGGGCGTGGGTGTCGATCTGCTGATGTCGCCCGCGCGTCGTCGGACCATCGATGCCGGTCACAACCTGATCCACCGTCGCGAGGAGCCGGCGAGGTCACCGGATCAATCGGCTCGCACGCCGATAGATAGCCTCATATCGATCTCGATTGAGGGATGCCGCGAGGGGATCAGGGCTGCGCCAGAAGAATGAGTCGACCCATAACTTGGGTTTGTTCTGCGGCGGGCGCATATAATCCGGTCGCTGCACGGGGCGGGTGCGGACGCGCAGCCGCCGTCGCGGCGATCCCCGAGCCGCAGGCCGGATCCCGCGATCGCGTCGTCAGGCCGAGTGGCTGTTGTGGATCTGGTCGAAGTCGAGGGACGCCGTGTCGATCACGATCTGCGTGCGGCTGATGACCTCGAGCTTGCGCAGGATCTCCGAGACGTGCGCCTTCACGGTCGAGTCGCCGACCTGGAGCTCGTGGGCGATCTGCTTGTTGAGCTTGCCCTGACGGATCATCATCAGGACCCGCAATTGCTGCGGCGTCAGCCGGGCGAGGCGCTCGGCCAGTGGCGCCTTCTTGGACCGGGGCGCGGGCGCACCGGCCTCGGCGAGCCCGGGCGGCAGAAACAGCGCCCCGCTCATCACCTCGGTGATCGCCCGGGTGAGCGTCGCCTTGTCCATGGCCTTGGGGACGAAGCCCGCCGCCCCGTGCTGCAGGGCCTCGCGGACGATGCGCGGATCCTCGTGGCCGGAGACGATCAGGATCGGGATGCGCGGGAAGCTCGCCCGGATGGTGATCAGCCCGTCGAAGCCGGTGACGCCGCGCATGGACAGGTCGAGGAGCGTCAGGTCGATGCCGCGGTTCGCGGCGAGCACCGCGCAGGCCGCCTCGATCCCGTCGGCCTCGTGCAGCACCGCGTCCGGGTGCGCGAGGCGGATCGTGGCCGCCAGGGCGTCGCGGAACAGCGGGTGGTCATCGACGATCAGGAGATGCACGGAGACCTCGGTCCTTCGCTCGAGATCCTCACAGGATCCGCCGAATACGCGGGCGGGAGGTCCGAAGGTGATCGATGCGGCCCCGGGGCGCAAGCGGGTGTTGAGACGACCGCCCGGCCCCGGGACCTGGGCGTGCCGACCCGCGGGGGCCGGCACGCTTCCGATTGAGCGCCTTCAGCGCGACGCCACCGTCTTCGGCAGCTTGAACGCCCAGAAGCTGCCGCCCTGGTTGATGCCGGCCGTCGACTTGGCGACCTCGCCGCCCCAGAGCGGCACCGCGCCGCCCCAGCCGGCCGCGACGCCGACCCACTGCTCGCCGTCCTGCTCCCAGGTGATCGGCGAGGAGACCACGCCGGTCCCGACCTGGAACTTCCAGACCTCCTCGCCGGTCTTGGCGTCGAAGGCCTTCAGGAAGCCCTCCGGCGTGCCGGTGAAGACGAGGTTGCCCGCGGTGGTGAGCACGCCGGCCCAGAGCGGGGCCTTGTTCTTGTACTCCCACACGACCTTGCCGGAGGCCGGGTCGATCGCCTTGAGCGAGCCGATATGGTCGTCGAAGACCGGCTTGATGGTGAAGCCGGCGCCGAGGTAGGCGGCACCCTTCTTGTAGTTCACCGGCTCGTTCCAGATATCCATGCCCCACTCGTTGGAGGGCACGTAGAACAGCTTGGTGTCGGGGCTGTAGCCGATCGGCATCCAGTTCTTGCCGCCGAGGAAGCTCGGCACCGCGAAGACCGACTTGCCCTTCTTGTCGTTGCCGGTCGCCTTGCTCGGGTCGCCGGGGCGGTTCTCCTCGTTGTAGATCGGGCGGCCGTTCTCATCGATGCCCTTGGCCCAGTTGATCTTCTCGACGAACGGCGTCGCCGAGATGAACTTCCCGTTGGTCCGGTCGAGGACGTAGAAGAAGCCGTTGCGGTCGGCGGTGGCGCCGGCCTTGATGGTCTTGCCGCCCTTGTTCAGGTCGAACGGCACGAACTCGTTGACGCCGTCGAAGTCCCAGCCGTCGTGCGGGGTGGTCTGGAAGCCCCAGACGATCTCGCCGTTGTCGGGGTTGAGGGCGAGCCGCGAGGAGGTCCACTTGTTGTCGCCCGGCCGCAGCCAGGAGTTCCACGGGCCGGGGTTGCCGGTGCCGAAGTAGATCAGGTTGGTCTCGGGATCGTAGGTGCCGCCGAGCCACGTGGCGCCGCCGCCGAATTTCCACATGTCGCCGGGCCAGCTCTCGTTGACCTTGCCGGTCATGGTCGAGGGCTTGCCGTTGAGCTCGCCCATGTGGCCCTCGATCACGGGCCGCTTCCACACGACCTCGCCGGTCTCGGCGTCGCGGGCCTCGATCCGCCCGATCACGCCGAACTCGCCGCCCGACACGCCGGTGATGATCTTGCCCTTCACGATGATCGGGGCGGCCGTGTAGCTGTAGCCGGCCTTGAAGTCGTCGATCTCCTTCCGCCAGACGACCTTGCCGGTCTTGGTGTTGAGCGCGACGAGCTTGGCGTCGAGCGTGCCGAAGTAGACGTTGTCCTTGTAGAGCGCGGCGCCGCGGTTCACGACGTCGCAGCAGGGCAGGATGCCCTCCGGCAGGCGGGCGTCGTACTCCCACTTCTTCTCGCCGCTGCGGGAATCGATCGCGTACATGCGCGAGTACGAGCCCGTGACGTAGATGATGCCGTCCTTGACCAGCGCCTGGCTCTCCTGGCCGCGCTGCTTCTCGCCGCCGAACGAGAACGACCACGCCGGGACGAGGCCCTTGATGTTGTCGCGGTTGAGCGTCTTCAGCGGGCTGAAGCGCTGGGCCTGCGGGCCGAGGCCGTAGGTGACCACGTCGCCGGGCGTCTTGGCGTCGTTGATGATGTCCTGCTCGGTGACCCCCTGGGCCATGGCCGGCAGGGCGCCGCCCGCCACGAGGGCGGCGACGCCCACCGCGGCGAGGAACCGGGTCCGCATTCTCATGACGTGTCCTCCGTGGTCGGCCCCGGTCCGTGTGGCCGGGGCATCCGGGTTTCGACGCGGGCCGCACGAGTCGCGGGGCGCCCCCTTGGAGGACGAAGCTATCGGGCTTCTCAGGAAAGTCTTATTGGCCATTGGTCCAATAAGGCCACTCTGCGGACCGGCGAATGCAATGTATTCGTCGAGATCGGCGCTCGGATTGGCGCGAATCCGACGGAGGTCTCGTTCGGGAGATCTGATGTTCGCTCTTACCGTCATCGCGAGCGCAGCGAAGCGACCCAGGGCAGCACAGCATCCCACGATGGCGCGCTGTCTGGATCGCTTCGCTGCGCTCGCGATGACGGATGCGCTCAATACCCCTTCGGCGGCGCGTAGGTGACGCCGTAGCTCTCGCAGATCGCCCTGAGCCGACCCTCCGCGTTCAGTGCCGTGATCGCGTCCCCGACCGCGTAGGCGAGGTCGCGGGAATCGGTCCTCACCGCGCCGCCGATCTCCCAGCGCGTTTTCACCAGCCCCGTCGACGGGACCGTGGCGATCGGGTTGTCGTCCTTCGGGGCCTTCGCGGCAAACAGGGCCGCCGCGATCGCCGCGCGGCTCCCGGCCAGGATCGGCGCCTCGCCGGCGAGGTAGGCCTTCGCGGCCTCCTCGAAGCTCCTGTAGTGCTTCAGGTTCGGGCGGAAGCGGCCGCCCTGGGCGGTCAGCAGCATCAGGTCGGCGGCGCCCGTGCCCTCCAGCGCGACGCTCCGGTCGCCGATGTCGTCGAGGCTGTCGAAGCCGTCCAGCGCGCCCTTGCGGTACGCGAAGGCGATCTCCTGCTCGAAATACGGCGCCGTGAAGAACACCTGCTCGTTGCGCAGGGCGAGCTGCCGGTCAGTCGGCACGTGCAGCATCAGGTCGGCGAGCGGCGTGCCGGCGAGGTCGCCGCGCCACAGGGTCAGGCGCAGGTCGCCGTCGACGTTCTCGCCGGCGTCGACCACGCGCAGGTCGAGCTTCACCTTGAGCGCGTCGGCGATCGCGCGGGCGAGATCGACGTCGATGCCGCGGGGCCTGCCGGTCTCCTCCGCGGAGAACGGCGCGTTGTCGCCGTAGACCGCCACCCGCAGGGTGCCGTCGGCCACGATCTGGTCGAGGGGGCGCGCCGCCGCTTCCGGCTGGAACCGGAGGGCCATGAGCAGGCCGCAGGCGAGAAGGAGCCGTGCGCTAATCCTCATGCTTCGACTCGATGTAGCTCCGGATCGCCCACAGGCCCTCCTGCGAGATCACACCCTCGAAGGCCGGCATCTTGGTCACGCCGTTGATGACGGCGCCGTGCTTCATGCGCTCGACGAAGTACTCGTCGCCCTCCTTGCCCTGCGGCAGGTAGCGCAGGTCCGGGGCGAGTCCGCCGGAGATCATCTCCAGGCCGTGGCAGCGGGCGCAGTTCTGGTTGAAGCCCGAGGCGCCGATCGCGATGGCGTGCTTGTCGTCCTTGTAGGGGTTCTCGGCGACCCACTCGGCGCCCAGCGGCTTGAGGCCGTCGGTGTTGACCGGCTGGGGCTGGACATCGCCGTGCCCGAGGGCGCCGCCGGCGGCCAGGGCCAGTCCCAGCGCCGCGAGCACGCCGCCCGCCGCCGTCTTCATCGTGCGCATCCGCCCCTCCCGTCGTCGTTGCACAACGGTTAGCAAGTACCGGGCGGCGGACCCATTATGCTTTGGTACGGATCGGCCAGATTAGCGCCATCGACGACTTGTGTTGCGCTGCACCAAACCCGGTTTGTGCACCTTGGTCTAATATCGGAGGGCGCAACTCCGCTCCTAGACTCCCGGCCAAAGACGAGCGCCGCGGGGCTGGAGGAGACGGGCGGGGATGGTGTCCTCCGGTGCGCGGCGGCCCGGGATGCGCGGCGGGCCATGGGCCGGCCTGCGGCGCGCCGTCGTGCTGGCGGCCGTGGCGGCCATGGCGACCCTGGCGCCGGTCGCGCAGGGGCGGGCCGCGCCCGCGCCGGCAGGCCCGCCCCTGACGATCCGCTACCTGGAGCGGCGGGTCGAGCGGCCGGCGCCGCTGAACAACGAGGACCCGATCCCCGACGACGAGGGCGCCAAGGGCGCGGAACTCGGCCTGCGCGATTCCAACGCCACCGGCCGGTTCCTCGGCCTCGGCTTCGACCTCGGCACCACGATCGTCGAGCCGGCCGCCGACATCCGCCAGGCTTTCCGGGACCTCGCCGACCGGCGCTTCGTGGTGCTCAACGCCCCGGCCGCCGACGTCCTCGCCCTGGCCGACCTGCCGGAGGCGAAGGGCAGCGTGCTCCTTAACATCGGCGCCCCGGACACGCGCCTGCGCGACGCCGATTGCCGCCGGAACCTGCTCCACGTCCTGCCGTCCCGCGCCATGCTGTCCGACGCGCTGGTGCAGTTCCTGGCGTTCAAGCGCTGGTCCCGGATCCTGCTGGTGACCGGGCCGGCGCCAGCTGACGCGCTCTTCGCCGAGGCGCTGCGGCGCAGCGCGAGGAAGTTCGGCGCGCGGATCGTCGCCGAGACGCGCTACGACCCGCAGGGGGGCGACGTCCGCGACACGGCCCTGCGCGAGTTCGCCCTGCCGACCCGCGGGCCCGAGCACGACGTGGTCGCGGTGGCCGACGAGGCCGGCGCGTTCGGCGCGAGCCTCAACTACAACACCGCCTCGCCCCGGCCCCTCGTCGGCACGCAGGGCCTCGCGCCGGCCGCCTGGGGTCGGCCCGTCGAGGCCTGGGCCGCCGTCCAGCTCCAGGGGCGGTTCCGGAAGCTCGCCGGCCGCGCCATGCGGCCCGTCGACTGGGCCGGCTGGATGGCGGTGCACGTCGTCGGCGAGGCGGCCGTGAAGGCGCGCAGCACCGACCCCGCGGCGGTCCGCGCCGCCCTGACGGCGCCCGGCTTCGAGATCGGCGGCTTCAAGGGCCGCCCCCTGAGCTTCCGCGCCTGGGACGGGCAGCTGCGCCAGCCGGTCTTCCTGCTCTGGCCCGGGGCCGTCACCGCGACGGCGCCGATCGAGGGCTTCCTCCACCACCGCACGGAACTCGACACGCTCGGCCTCGACGCGCCCGAGAGTGCCTGCCGCGCCTTCTCGGGGACGTCAGAATGACCCGGCTCGCCGCCCTCGCGCTACTGCTCTGCCTCGCGGGCCCCGCGCGGGCCGAGGAGATCTTCGTCTCGAACGAGCGCGACAACACCGTCTCGGTGATCGACGGCGACAGCCTGGAGGTGCTGCGCACCTTCCCGGTCGGCCGTCGGCCCCGCGGGCTGACCTTCTCGCGCGACGGGCGGTCGCTCTACGTCTGCGCCAGCGACTCCGACGCCGTGCAGGTGATCGACCCGGAGACCGGGCAGGTGCGGCACGACCTGCCCTCGGGCGAGGACCCGGAGCAGTTCGCCCTGGCGCCCGACGGGCGCACCCTGTTCATCGCCAACGAGGAGAACGCCACCACCACGGTGGTGGACGCGCAGACCCGCCGGGTGCTGGCGCAGATCGACGTCGGCATCGAGCCGGAGGGCGTCGCGGTGAGCCCGGACGGGCGCACGGCCGTCACGACCTCCGAGACGACCAACATGGTCCACTGGATCGACACGGCGACACTCGCGGCCGTGGACGCGACGCCGGTCGGGCAGCGGCCGCGCTTCGCCGCCTTCACGGCCGACGGGTCCCGGCTGTGGGCGTCCTCGGAGATCGGCGGCACCGTGTCGGTGATCGACGTCGCCACACGCGCGGTGATCGCGACGATCGAGTTCGCCGTGAAGGGAATCGCGGCCGACCGGATCCAGCCGGTGGGCATCCAGATGGCCAAGGACGGGCGCCACGCCTTCGTGGCGCTGGGGCCGTCCGACCGGGTCGCCGTGGTGGATACCGCGACCTACCGGGTGGAGAGCTACATCCTGGTCGGCCGCCGGGTCTGGCAGCTCGCGCTCAACGCGGCGGGCACGCGGCTCTTCACCACCAACGGCGTCTCCGGCGACGTGACGGTGATCGACGCCGCGACGTTCCGGCCGATCAAGACCGTGAAGGTCGGCCGCTTCCCCTGGGGCGCGGCGGCGCGGCCGATGCCTTCGGCGCAGGCGACGGACGGGCGCGCCGCCGGTGCGGTGCCGTGACTCGTCCGCAGTCCGGAGCGCGGGTCCCCTGTCCCGTTCGGGAGAGGGACAGGGTGAGGGACGTGCGGCATCCGGGACAGGCTCTCCCGGCCCGCACGTCGACAGCGTGCTCCATCCTCGACGTCCCGATCCCTCACCCTGTCCCTCTCCCGAACGGGACAGGGGCCCGGTCGCGCACTGCCGCCGGCGTCCGTGCTCGGTCCGGATGGGTGACCGACGCGGCCAGGGGCGGAGGGAGGGATAAGGCGCGGCCGCTGCGGAGCGCACCGTCTCCCAGGCCGCCCGCGCCGCGCACCGCCCTGGCCCGGGGCGCGGGCCTGCTCCTGCGCGCCGCGCTGCTCCTTCTCGCCCTGCTCCTGTCGACCCTTCCGGCCCGGGCCGGCCAGCTCGATCGCGCGGGCGTCGAACGCCACTTCCCGCCCCCGCTGGTGGTCGGCGAGAAGGACGACAGGCTCCCGGTCTGGCCGATCCTGAAGCAGCAGGCCGGGTCCTACGAGGTCTTCGCCTACGCGTTCGAATCCGTCGACCTCGCGCCGATCCCTGGCTTCGGGGGCACGCCCCCCGACCTGCTGATCGCGCTCGCCCCCGACGGGACCTTCCGGGACGTGACGGTGCTCTCGCACCACGAGCCGGTCTTCCTCGAGGGGCTCGGCCCGGAGCCGCTCCTCGCCTTCGTCGAGCAGTATGCCGGCCTGTCGGCCCGGCAGGCGATCCGGGTCGGGCGGCCCAACGCGCGGGCCGCCGGCGCCGCGCCGCAGACCACCGTCGACGGCATCTCCATGGCCACCGCCTCGACCCGGGTGATCAACCAGTCCATCCTGGCCTCGGCGCTGGCGGTCGCCCGCGCGAAGCTCGGCTTCGGGGCGGCCAATGTCGGCCTGAAGGTCGAGGCGAAGCTCGACCTCTACGAGCCCCTGACCCTGGCCGACCTCCTCGCCCGGGGCTGGGTCCGGCGGTTAACGGTCACGAACGCGGACGCCGCCGCGGCCTTCCGGGGCACCGGCGTGGCCGATCCGTCCGAGGGTCCGGCCGACGCCGTGCTGACCGACCTCTACGTCGCCGCCCTGGACCCGCCCTCGATCGGCCGCAACCTGCTGGGGCCGGCGCGCTACGACGCGCTCATGCGCGAGCTCGGTCCCGGCAACCACGCCGTGATGGTCGTCAGCGCCGGGCCGGAGGACGCGCCCGAGAACCCGGTCGGCGACCGGTTCGTGCTGGGCGCCGTCCCCGACCGGCTGGCGATCGGCCAGGCCGGCCTGATCGTGAACGCGCGCGACATGGCGGTGGAGCGCCGCGACGCCGGCCTCGCCGAGGGGCTGCCGCCCGGCCCCTGGACGATCCTGCGGATCGACCAGGCCGCCGGCTTCGACCCGTCCGCGCCCTGGGTGCTGACCGAGACGATCGTCCGCGAGCGCGGGCAGATCCTGTCGGAGAAGATCGCCCGGACCTTCACGGTCGAGACCGTCCTGCCCGCCGACCTGTTCACGCGGGTCCGGCCCGATGACGGGCCGAGCTGGACCGACTCCTGGCGGGCCCGGGCGCCCGAACTCGCGCTGATCGGGCTGATGCTCGCGGTGCTGGTGCCGCTCCTGAGCCGCCATCGCGGGCTGGTGGCGGACCAGCGCCGCTTCCCCCTCTTCCGCCTCGGCTTCCTGGCGCTGACCCTCGGCTTCGTCGGCTGGTACGCGCAGGCGCAACTCTCGATCGTGACCCTCGTCGGCCTCGTGCGGGCCGCCACCGTGACCCACGACCTCGCCTTCCTGCTCTACGACCCGCCCTCGCTGGTGCTCTGGGCCTTCGCGCTGGCCGCCCTGGTGGCCTGGGGGCGCGGCACGTTCTGCGGCTGGCTCTGCCCCTTCGGCGCGCTGCAGGAACTCGTCGCGCTGCTCGCCCGGCCGCTGCGCATCCGCCCGGTCGCGGTGCCGCCCGGCCTCGACCGGTCGCTGCGGTCGCTGAAATACGTCGTGCTCGCCGGCATCCTCGGTGCCGCCGCCGCGGGGTCGCCCCTCGCCGACACCCTGTCCGAGGTCGAGCCGTTCAAGACCGCCATCACCCTGTACTTCGTCCGGGCGTGGCCGTTCGTTGCCTACGCGGCCGGGCTGCTGGTGCTCAACCTGCTCGTCTACAAGGGCTTCTGCCGCTACCTGTGCCCGCTCGGCGCCGCCCTCGCCCTCCTCGGGCGGGTCCGCGTCCTCGACTGGATCCCGCGCCGGGCGGAGTGCGGCTCGCCGTGCCAGCTCTGCAAGGTCCGCTGCCGCTACGGCGCCATCGCGCCCTCCGGCCGGGTCGACTACGCCGAGTGCTTCCAGTGCATGGAGTGCGTGACGATCATCCACGATCCCGGGCAGTGCGTGCCGCAGGTCGTGGCGCGCAAGCGGGGCCGCCGCGCCGCGCACCGGCCGGTGACCGTCGGATGAGCGCGCCGCCGCCCTTCGCGCCGGCCCGGCGCCGGCTCCTCGTCGGGGCCGCGGGGCTGGCCGCGCTCGGCGGCGTCGCGGCGTTCCGCGCCGCCGCGGCGTCGCGCGGGCTGGCGCTGCGCACCCGCGCCGGCCTCGCCTTCGGCACCACCGTGGCCCTGACCGCCGCCGGGCCCGACCCGTCCGCGGTCGAGGCTGCGCTCGACGACGGGTTCGCGGCGATGCGCGCCGTGGAGGCGGCCGCCAGCCTGTTCCGGGCCGACAGCGCCCTGGCCCGCCTCAACCGGGACGGGTCCCTCGAGGCGCCCGACCCGCACCTGCTCGCCCTGCTGCGCTTCGCCCTCGCCCTCGCGGCCGAGACCGGCGGCGCCTTCGACCCGACCGTCCAGCCGCTCTGGCCGGTCTGGGCCGGCGCGGCCGCCCGCGGTGAGCGCCCCGGGGCGGAGGCCCTGCGGGGGGCCCTGTCGCGGGTCGGCTGGCGGCGCGTGCGGGTCGCGACGGACCGGATCGTCCTGGAGCCCGGGACGGCCCTGACGCTGAACGCCTTGATACAGGGCTACGCGGCCGACCAGGTCATGGCGGCTTTCCGGGCGCGCGGCATCGACGACGCCTTCGTGGATACCGGCGAGTTCGGCGCCGCCGGCGCGCATCCGGACGGCGCGCCCTGGCGCCTCGGGCTGGCCGATCCCCGCCATCCCGGCGACATCGCCGCCGTCATCGCCCCGTTCACCGGCTTCGCCGCGACCTCGGGCGACTACAACATGAGCTTCTCGCACGACCGCACCGACCACCACATCTTCGACCCGGCCACCGGCCGGTCGCCGCGCGGCCTGTCGTCGGTGACGGTCACTGCGCCGACGGGGCTCGTCGCCGACGGGCTGTCGACCGCCTGCATGGTCCTGGGCCGCGCGCGCGGCGCGGACCTCGTCGCGGCCCGTCCGGGCTGCGCCGTGCGCTTCACCGGGAAGGGCTGACACATCCGGCCCCGTCGTGCGGGGCGAGCCCCGAACCGCGGCGCGCGCCCTGCCCTCCCGGGGCCGATGGCTCTACGGAGGGTCCGATCTGCGGCGCAGGCCCTGCATGCGCCCGGACCGGAGAGGACCGTCAGGAGACGCGCGTGACCGAAGCGACCGGGCCGTACTGGCCGACGGATGACTGGGCGGAGCAGGACCCGGGTGCGGCGGGGCTCGATGCCGGGCGGCTCGCGGACGCGGTGGCGTTCGCGCAGGCCCACGAGAGCGCGTGGCCGCGCAGCCTGTACTATCCCGACGGGCGCTACGTCGGGATCGTCGAGTGGAACGAGACGGGGCCCTGGAGCGCCGTCGACGGGCCGGTGCGCCCGCGCGGCGGCCCGGCGGGCGTGATCCTGAAGGCCGGCCGGCGCGTCGCCGCCTGGGGCGACACGGCCCGCCCGGACATGACCTTCTCGATCGCCAAGAGCTACCTCGCGGTGCTGGCCGGCCTCGCCCACGACGACGGCCTGATCCCCGACGTCGACGCGCCGGTGCGCGACAGCGTACCCGACCCGCTCCTCGACGGCCCGCACAACGGCGCGATCACGTGGCGCCACCTCCTGCAGCAGTCGAGCGAGTGGCAGGGAACGCTGTTCGGCAAGTCCGATCAGGTCGATCATTTCCGGCAGATCGGCCCGGGCGCCGACAACAGCCGCAAGGGCGAGGCGCGGGCGCTGCGGTGCCCCGGCACCTACTACGAGTACAACGACGTCCGGGTGAACCTGCTGTCGTACTGCCTGATGCGCCGCTTCGGCCGGGCCCTCCCGGACGTGCTCCGCGAGCGGATCATGGATCCGATCGGCGCCTCCCGCGACTGGGCGTGGCACGGCTACGACACGGCCTGGGTCGCGGTCGACGGCGCGCGGGTCCAGTCGGTCCCCGGCGGCGGCCACTGGGGCGGCGGCCTGTTCATCGGGGCCGACGACCACGCCCGCTTCGGTCTCCTCGTCGCCCGCGGCGGCGCCTGGAACGGGCGGCAGCTCCTCTCGGAGCGCTGGATCCGCGCCATGCTGACGCCCTCTCCGACCCTCGACAGCTACGGCTACCTCTGGTGGCTGAACCGCGGCGCGGCCGCCAAGCCGGAACTGCCGGCCTCGGCCTTCAGCGCCCTCGGGGCGGGCAACAACGTGATCTGGTGCGACCCCGAGCACGACCTCGTCGCGGTCCTGCGCTGGATCGACAAGGCGGCCCTCGACGGCTTCCTGCTGCGCCTCGTGGCGGCCCTGCGCCCGTAGGCGGGCCGGCGGCGCTAGCGGCCCCTGACGTGATCGACGAAGCTCCGGAGCAGCGGCCGCATCTGGCGGCGGCTCGGGTAGTAGAGGAAGAAGCCGGGGAAGGGCGGGCACCACGCGTCGAGGACCCGGATCAGACGGCCGGCCGCGATGTCGGCCGCCACCTGCGCCTCGAAGAGGTGGGCGAGACCGGCGCCGCCGCGCGCCGCTTCGGCCACCAGCCCGTCATCGTCGAGGACGAGGGTGCCGGTGACCGGGATCGACTGGGCGATCCCGTCCTTCTCGAGTTCCCAGAGGTAGAGGCCACCGCTCGGGAAGCGGCGCCGGACGCAGACATGCCGGTGCAGGTCCTGCGGGTCCGCGGGCGTCCCGTGGCGGGCGAGATAGTCCGGCGCGGCGACGATCGCGCCGCGCTGCGGCGGCCCGAGCGGCACCGCGATCATGTCCTGGTCCAGGCTCTCGGCGAAGCGGACGCCGGCATCGAACCCCTCGGCGACGATGTCGCGGAAGCCGTCCTGCGCGCGGATCTCGATCTCGACGCCCGGATGCGCGCGGGTGAACGCGACGGCGAGCGGCAGCAGCAGCATCTCGGCGGCCGACCGCGGCACCGAGATCCGCAGCGTCCCGGTGAGCCGCCGCTCCGCGGCGGTCGCCACCTCGACCGCGTCGGCGATCGCCGCGAGGGCGGGCTCGAGACCGTCGAGCAGGCGCTGGCCCGCCTCGGTCGGGGCGACGCTGCGGGTCGTCCGCGCGAGGAGGCGCACGCTGAGGCTCGCCTCCAGGCCGTTGATCGCGTGGCTCACCGCCGAGACCGAGAGCCCGAGATCGCGTGCGGCGCCGCGGAAACTCCGGCGCGCCGCGACCGCGGCGAAGAGCGACAGGGCGGGGAGGTCGGCGCGTCTCACTGTTGAGCCGCATAGAACAGCCTGCGCCGCAGGTCACGGATTATCGCCGCCGTCGGCCCGTGCGAAGTCCGGGCCGCATCACGGGAGGCCCGCATGGATCACCGTCGACTCGGAACCGAACTCACCGTCTCCGCCCTCGGCCTCGGCTGCATGGGCATGAGCTACGCCTATGGCGGCCAGCCCGAGGGTGAGGCCACCGCCACGCTGCGCCGCGCCGTCGACCTCGGCATCAACCTCTTCGACACGGCCGAGATGTACGGCCCCTTCGAGAACGAGAAGCTGGTGGGCAAGGCCCTGGCGCCGGTCCGCGACCGGGTGATCATCGCCACCAAGTTCGGCTTCAAGATCTCCGAGACCGGCCAGGGTCCCGACCGGATCATCGGCGTCGACAGCCGGCCCGAGCACGTCCGGGCGGTCTGCGACGCCTCGCTCCGGCGCCTCGGCGTCGACGTCATCGACCTGTTCTACCAGCACCGGGTGGATCCGGCGGTGCCGATCGAGGACACGGTCGGCGCCATGGCCGATCTCGTGCGGGCCGGCAAGGTACGGGCGCTCGGCCTGTCCGAGGCCGGCGCGGCCACGATCCGGCGGGCCCACGCGGTCCACCCCATCGCCGCCGTGCAGAGCGAGTACTCCCTCTGGAGCCGCGATCCCGAGGCCGAGGTGCTGCCGACCTGCCGCGAACTCGGGATCGGCTTCGTGCCGTACAGCCCCCTGGGGCGCGGACTCCTGACCGGCGCGATCCGCGACCGCGACAGCCTCGCCGCCGACGATTACCGCCGCACGATGCCGCGCTTCGCGGCGGAGAACCTCGCGGCCAACCGGCAGCTGCTCGACACGCTCGCCGCCCTGGCGCGCGACAAGGGCGTCACGCCGGCCCAGCTCGCCATCGCCTGGGTGCTGAACCAGGGCGACTTCATCGTGCCGATCCCGGGCGCCCGCAAGATCCGGAACCTCGAGGAGAACGCGGCGGCGGCCGGTCTCGTCCTGGCCGAGACCGACCTGCGGGCCATCGCGGACGCGATGCCCGCCGAGGCGGTGACCGGCGACCGCTACGGCGCCGCCGGGCTGGCGATGGTCGGTCTCTGAGCCGTCAGAGCGCCGCGATGGTCTCGGCCACCGCGCGCGCCCGCGGCACGAGGCTTCCCACCTCCAGGTACTCCTCGGGCGAGTGGGCCTTGCCGCCCACCGGGCCCACGGCGCAGAGCGTGGGGCAGCCGACGCTGGCGGTGAAGCCCGAATCGGCGCAGCCGCCTGCGAACTCGCCGGTGACGGGGTTGCCGCCCTCCGCGCTCACCCTTGCGTAGGTCTCGAACAGGGCCCGCGAGGCCTCGTCCTGCACGAGCGGCAGGAACTCGCCCTTGATGGTGAGATGCGCGGTCGTGTCCGGCACCGTCGATCCGGCCACGATCGCGGCGATCCGGTCCATGGCGGCCTCGCGGTCGGGCGGGGTCACGTAGCGCAGGTCGATCTCGCAGGTGACCCGGGGCGCCACGGTGTTCACCGACTGGCCGCCGGAGACCAGGCCGACATTGACCGTGGTGCCGCGGTCGAGGTCGGTGAGCGCGTGGAGCGCGACGGTCTTGTGGGCGAGCTCCAAGATGGCGCTGCGCCCGTCGGCGTAGTTGCCGCCGGAATGGGCCGCCCTGCCGAGCACCTCGAGGTGCATGAACACCCCGCCCTTGCGGCCGGTGACGACGTTGCCGGTCGGCCGCCCCGGCTCGGAATTCAGCACCGCGCGGGCGCCCCGGGCGGTCTCCTCGATGATCGGCCGGCAGGCCGGCGAGCCGATCTCCTCGTCGCTGGTGAACAGGCCGACGAGTGGCACCGGCGCGCCGCCGGCGCGGTGATAGGCGGCCAGAACGAAGGCGTTCATCACGAGGCCCGCCTTCATGTCGGCGACGCCCGGCCCGTAGGCGCGGCCGTCGGCGACCCGGAACGGCCGGCGGGCCGGCTCCCCCTTCGGGAAGACGGTGTCGCGGTGGCCCATGAGCACGACCGGCCGGTTGCCGCCGCCCGATCCGGCCACGCTCGCCTTCAGCGCGTCGCCGTAGCCGTCGACCGGGATCGTGGTCACCGGGATGCCGTGGCCGGCGAGGAACTCCGCGATGCGGATGCCGACCGCGTCGACGCCCGGCTTGTCGTAGGAGCCGGAATCGATGTTCACCAACTCCTCGAGGAGCGCCAGCATCGCGCCCTCCTGCCCGTCGAGCCAGCGGAGGACGTCGGTGTCATGGGCGGTCATGGGGGCCTCGTACCGGGGTCAGCAGGATTGCGCAGACCGTCTTTGCGAGCGCAGCGAAGCAACCCAGCGTCGCGCAACCTCTGGCAGCATAGCGCAGACTGGATTGCTTCGCTCCGCTCGCAAGGACGGCGCCGCGCCCGTACGATCCGCCGATCTGGTCGGCCGCGCCTACTCGACCGTGACCGATTTGGCGAGATTGCGGGGCTGGTCGACGTCTTTCCCCATGAACACCGCCGTGTGGTAGGCGAGCAGCTGGATCGGCACCGCGTACACGATCGGCGCCACCGTCGGGTCGAGCGCCGGCATGGTGAAGGTCGCGAGCGTGTCGAGCCCGTGCTCGGCCGCGCCCTTGGCGTCGCCGATCAGCACGATGCGCCCGCCGCGGGCGGCCACCTCCTGCATGTTCGAGACGGTCTTCTCGAACACCGCGTCGTGCGGCGCGATCACGATCACCGGCACGCTCTCGTCGATCAGCGCGATCGGCCCGTGCTTCAGCTCGCCCGCCGCGTAGCCCTCGGCGTGGATGTAGCTGATCTCCTTGAGCTTCAGCGCGCCTTCCAGCGCCATCGGGTAGCTGGTGCCGCGGCCGAGATAGAGCACGTCCCGCGCCTTCGCGACCTCCCGGGCCAGACCCTCGATCGCCGCCTCGTGGGTGAGCGCCTCGGCCATCAGGCCCGGCGCCTTGATCAGGCCGTCGATCAGCCGCCGCTCGCCCGCCGCGTCGAGGGTGCCGCGGGCCCGGCCCGCCGCGATGGCGAGGCAGAGCAGCACGGTGAGCTGGCACGAGAACGCCTTGGTGGAGGCGACGCCGATCTCCGGCCCGGCCAGCGTCGGCATCACCACGGAGGATTCCCGCGCGATCGTCGAGGTCGGCACGTTGACCACGCTCAGCGTGTGCTGGCCCTGGGACTTCGCGTAGCGCAGGGAGGCCAGGGTGTCGGCGGTCTCGCCCGACTGCGAGATGACCAGCGTCAGCCCGTCCTTCTCCAGCGGCGCCTCGCGGTAGCGGGCCTCGGAGGCGACGTCGATCTCCACCGGCAGGCGGGCCACCTGCTCGAACCAGTACCGGGCGACGAGGCCCGCGTAGTAGGCCGTGCCGCAGGCGGTGATGTAGACGCGGCTGAGCTTGGCGAAGTCGAAGGGCAGCGCCTCGGGCAGCGCGACTCGCCCCTGCGCCATGTCGACGTAGTGGGCGAGCGTGCGGCCCACCACCTCGGGCTGCTCGTGGATCTCCTTGGCCATGAAGTGGCGGTACTCGCCCTTGTCGATCCGGTAGGCCTGCGTGGCGATCGTCTGCCGGGCGCGCTCGACCGTGGCGCCCGACGCGTCGCGGATCTCGGCGCCGCCGCGGGACAGGATCGCCCAGTCGCCCTCGTCGAGATACGTGATGGCGTCGGTGAACGGGGCGAGCGCCAGGGCGTCGGAGCCCAGGTAGGTCTCGCCCTCGCCGAAGCCGATGGCCAGCGGCGCGCCGTGGCGGGCCCCGATCAGCAGGTTCTCCTCGCCGGAGAAGAGGAAGCCCAGCGCGAAGGCGCCGCGCAGCCGCGGCAGGGCGGCGGCCACGGCCTCCACCGGCCCCATCTGCCGGTCCATGTTGCGGCTGACGAGCTGGGCGACGACCTCGGTGTCGGTCTCGGTCTCGAAGACGACGCCGTCGGCCTCCAACTCCTGCTTGAGCTCGCGGAAATTCTCGATGATGCCGTTGTGCACGACGGCCAAGCGCTTGGTGGCGTGCGGGTGGGCGTTGGTCTCGTTGGGCCGGCCGTGGGTCGCCCAGCGAGTGTGGCCGATGCCGATCGTGCCGGTGAGCGGCTCCTGGGCGAGCCTGGCCTCCAAGTTGACCAGCTTGCCCGAGGCCCGGCGCCGCGCCAGCCGGCCGTGCTCCAGGGTGGCGATGCCGGCGGAATCGTAGCCGCGGTACTCGAGCCGCCGCAGGGCCTCGATCACCTGCCCCGCCACCGCGTCGCGCCCGACGATGCCGACGATGCCGCACATAGGAGTGTCTCTCGCTGTCGCGCCCGGATGGCCGCGCGCAGGTCGTGCGCAAGGTCCGGGCCGCCCCGCGCCGTGCGGGGCCGAGCGGGACTTCTACCGGATCGGCACGGCGCAGGGCCAGCCCCGCTCGCGCGGCGTGCCGGGCCTCACGCCTTGGCGCGCCGCGCCTTCTCGGCCTGCAGCGCCGCGCGCTTCTCCCTGGCCCAGCCCGGCTTCACCGCCTGCCGGCCCCGGGCCACCGCCATGGCGTCCGCCGGCACGTCGTCGGTGATCACCGAGCCGGAGGCGACGTAGGCCCCCTCCCCCACCGAGACGGGGGCGACCAGGGCCGAGTTCGAGCCGATGAAGGCGCCCGCGCCGATCGTGGTCCGGTGCTTGAGCACGCCGTCGTAGTTGCAGGTGATCGTGCCGGCGCCGATATTGGCCTTGGCGCCGACCTCCGCGTCGCCGAGATAGGTGAGGTGCGCGGCCTTGGCGCCGGCCCCCATCCGCGCGTTCTTCAATTCGACGAAATTGCCGAGCTCCGCGCCGGCCTCCAGAACGGCGTGGCCGCGCAGCCGCACGAACGGCCCGATCTTCACGCCCGCCTCCAGGCTGGTCTCGGTGAGATGCGCGAAGGCCCGCACGGTGCAGCCCTCCGCGACCCGCACGCCGGGGCCGAACACCACGTTGGGCTCCACGATCACGTCGCGTCCCAGCACCGTGTCGTGGCTGAGGAACACCGTCTCGGGGGCGATCAGCGTGGCGCCCCCCAGCATGGCGCTGCGGCGCAGCTGCGCCTGGATCGCGGCCTCCGCCACGCTGAGCTGCACCCGGTCGTTCACGCCCTGCGCCTCGGCCTCGTCCACCGGAACGACCGTGACGGGCAGCCCGTCGGCGACCGCCAGCGCCACCGCGTCGGGCAGGTAGTACTCGCCGGCGGCGTTGTCGTTGCCGATGCGGGTGAGCAGGGCCAGGGCGTGCCGTCCGGCGAGCGCCATCAGCCCGGCATTGCACAGGGTCACGGCCCGCTCGGCCGCGCTCGCGTCCTTCTCCTCGCGGATGGCGAGCACGCGGTCGCCCTCGGTCAGCACCCGCCCGTAGCCGGAGGGTGTCGCCGTCTCGAAGGCCAGCACGGCCACCGCGGCGCCGTCGGCCAGGGGCGCGCGGAGGCGCAGGAAGGTGTCGGCCGAGACGAGCGGCGTGTCGCCGAAGGCGATCACCACGTCGTCGTCGGGGTCGGCCAGGATCTCCCGGGCGGCGAGCACCGCGTGGGCGGTGCCGAGGCGCTCGGCCTGCGGGAAGACCCGGGCTCCGGGGGCGGCCCGCGCGATCTCGGCGGCGACGTCGTCGCGGCCGGGCTCGGCCACCACGGCGATCCGGCCCGCGCCCGCCGCCTGGACGGCGGCCAGGACGTGGCCGAGCATGCTGCGCCCGGCGATCCGGTGCAGCACCTTCGGCAGGTCCGAGCGCATCCGCGTGCCCTTCCCGGCCGCGAGCACGATGGCGGTGAGGCTGCGCGAGGGCGTTCCGGTCGGGGTCATCGCGGGTCCAGGCATCGATCGAGGGCCAAGACGGATGGGCCGGACGGGCGCCCGGCGCAACCCCGTCCGGGCCGATCAGCGCAGCGCCAGGGCGACGTGCTGGCCCGAACCGTGGGCGAAGCGCTCCCGGCGGCGCTCGATCGAGCTCGGGATCCGCAGGGATTCCCGGTACTTCGCCACCGTGCGCCGCGCGATGTCGACGCCCTCCCCGCGCAGCTTCTGCACCAGGGCGTCGTCGGACAGCACGTCGTCCGGCGTCTCGCCGTCGACGAGCTGCTTGATGCGGTGGCGCACCGCCTCGGAGGAGTGTGCGGCGGCGCCGGCCGCCCCGGGGATCGCCGCGGTGAAGAAGTACTTCATCTCCAGGGTCCCGCGGCTCGTGCCGATGGCCTTGTTGGAGGTGACCCGCGAGACGGTCGATTCGTGCATGCCGATCGCCTCGGCCACGGTCTTGAGGTTCAGCGGCCGCAGGTGGGTGACGCCGTGGACGAAGAATCCGTCCTGCTGGCGGACGATCTCGGTGGCGACCTTCAGGATGGTGCGGGCGCGCTGCTCCAGCGAGCGGGTCAGCCAATTGGCGTTCTGGAGGGCCTCCGACAGGAAGGCCTTGTCACCCTCCGCGGCGGCGTTGCGCGAGACGCGGGCGTAGTAGCTCTGGTTCACCAGGACCCGGGGCAGCGCCTCGCTGTTCAGCTCGACCAGCCAGGAGCCGTCCGGCGCGGCGCGCACGAACACGTCCGGAACCAGGACCTCGACGGCGCTCGACCCGAAGGCCCGGCCGGGCTTCGGATCCAGGCGGCGGATCTCGCCCAGCATGTCGACGAGGTCCTCGTCGTCGACGCCGCAGAGCCGGCGCAGGGCCGCGAAGTCGCGCTTGGCCACGAGGTCGAGCCGCGAGACCAGCGCCTGCATCGCCGGGTCGAACCGGTCGCGCTCGCGCAACTGGATCGCGAGGCACTCGGCGAGGTCGCGGGCCGCGATCCCGGGCGGGTCGAAGGTCTGGACCAGCGCCAGCATCCGGCCGACGAGGGCCGGGTCGGCGCCGAGCCGCTCGGCCACGCCCTCCACCGTCTCGCGCAGGTAGCCGGCCTCGTCGACGGCGTCGATCAGGAAGCCGCCGATCAACCGCTCGGCCGGCTCCCGGGTCGCGAGGTCGAGCTGGCCCGCGAGGTGCTCGCGCAGCGAAGTCTCGGCCGTGAGGGTCGCCTCGAAATCGGGCGCCTCGGCGTCGAAGCTGCCGCCGGTGCTGCCGTAGGGCGGCGGCGTCAGCGAGAGCATGTCGCCCCCGCCCGCCTCGCGCGCCTGGACGGGGCTCTCGTCGGGGAAGACGTTGTCGAGGCGCGTGTCGAAGTCGCTCTCGATCT
Organism: Methylobacterium sp. yr668; assembly: GCF_900116245.1. Classification (NCBI taxonomy): domain Bacteria; kingdom Pseudomonadati; phylum Pseudomonadota; class Alphaproteobacteria; order Hyphomicrobiales; family Methylobacteriaceae; genus Methylobacterium; species Methylobacterium sp. yr668. The sequence goes on from NZ_FOZY01000016.1 coordinate 43,585, forward strand.
CGCCGCGGCTCGGGTTGAGGTCGGCCGAGAGCCACGAGTCGGGCTCCGGCGCGTCGAAGCCGTCGGCCCCCGCCTCCTCGGCATGGCTGCCCGATTCGGCGGCGTCACCCGCGGCCGGCAGGTCCGGCTCGGCGCGCTCCAGCAGCGGGTTGCGTTCCAGCTCGGCCTCGACGTAGGCCGAGAGATCGAGGTGCGAGAGTTGGAGAAGCTTGATCGCCTGCAGGAGCTGCGGCGTCATCACCAGGGCCTGGCCCTGACGCACTTCCAGCCGTTGCACCAAACTCATGCGAGGCCCCGATGCCCTTCCGGCGCGGTTCGCCAGCCGGAGCCACGCTGCTCACGGCATGGTTCTTGCTTGCTCCGTCGCACTTTCTGTAACGCGATCCGACCCGCGCGTCAAAGCGCGACCGTGCACGCCGCTGTTGGCAAGTGCACGGCGCTCCGGGACGCGCAGCGTTCCAGTCACATCCCGATCCGCCGCCCGGCAGTCTGAGGGCAGATCTTAAAGGAAGGTTTGCGCAATCATCCGCGCGCATTTGCCAGGACATCCGAAATCCGCCGGCAAAGCTTTGTCTGGTTGCAGACGCTTCCCCCGCTAGATGCAATATCCGCTCGCTATTCCGTGTTGATCCGAGCATGGCTCGGGGGTGCGCCGCGGTTCCCGCACGAGAGCTGCTGCGCGGAGGTCGATTTCTGCGTACGCGTTTGCCGATGCCGCATCAGAACCGCCTTCTGGCTGCCCTATCCGAGGCGGATGGCGCACTGCTCGGGCCTCATCTGGAGGCGATCGACCTGCCCCTCGGCAAAGTGCTCGTCGAGCCGGCCGCCGCGATCCCGCACGCGGTCTTCATCGACACCGGCCTGTGCTCGGTGGTGTCGACCCTCGCCGAGGGCGGCCGGATCGAGGTCGGCCTGTTCGGACGCGACGGCATGGCCGCACCGGCGCTGCTGCTCGGAACCGACACGATCCCGTACCAGATTTTCATGCAGGTCGCCGGCCGAGGGCGCCGGATCTCCGTGCCGGCCCTGCGCGACGCCCTGAAATCCAGCCCGTCGATGCGCAACCTGCTGCTGCGCTACGTCCAGACCTTCCTGGTCCAAGTTGCCCAGACCGCGATCGCCAACGCGGGCGCGCCCGCCGAGGAGCGGCTCGCGCGGTGGCTCCTCATGTACCACGACCGTCAGGACGGCGACGACCTGTCGGTGACGCACGAGTTCCTGTCGATCATGCTCGGCGTGCGCCGCCCGACCGTCACGGTCGCGATCCACACCCTGGAGGGCGCCGGCCTGATCCGCGCCCGGCGCGGCCGCATCCGGGTCCTCAGCCGCACGCGCCTGGAGGAGGCCGCCGGCCAGACCTACGGCCCGGCCGAGGCCGAGTACGAGCGCCTGATCGGCCCGCTGCGGCGGCCTCAGAGCACGCTGGCGTAGGGGACTTCGGCCACCACCGCGCCGGCCTCGTCGGTGATCACGAAGGTGTCGGCGCGCCAGCCGCGCGGCGCGCCGTAGACGTGCGGCAGGCGGCGCATCTCGCGCAGGATGTCGCGCGCGAGGTGCTCGGCCGCCGTCCGATCGGGCAGCTCGTCGCCCTCCCGATCGGCGATCAGCGTGCCGTGCCGCCGGACGTTGAGGAAGAAGCGGGGCAGGTGACATCCCCTTCGAGGATCGGCCAGCGGGGCCTTCGGGGCGCCCGCCGAAGACCGCGTGCCGCGCCATCGGGAACGGCGTCGCGGGCATGAGCGGCGTGTCGGATCGGCGCGAACCACGCCGCGCGGGTTACCGGCCGCCGAGTGTCCGCCCAGACGGGCGGCCCGCGCAAGGGCAGCCCGAGCGAGGGCAACCCGAGCGAGGGCGGCTGCGGCAGCTCGCGCACCGACGGGTACCGGGCGGACCGCGCCGGCCATATCGTACTTTCGTGCAGAGGGTTCGGGGCCGGATCAGTCCGGCCGCACCCGCGGCGTCTGTCCACACTCATACATTTTTCTGAGGGCGGGTGGATCGCGGCCCGCGCGGCCGCGTTCTCCGCGCGGTCGCTGCGGCGCGAGGATCCGGCGGCCCGTCGCGCGAGGCCGTGCGGCGCCCACACACAGGTTAACGACACCGCTCAGGTCGCGGCGCACGCTCCTCAGCTGGCCGTGAGGTTCTGCGCCATGCGCTACTTCACCGATTTCACCGACGACCGCGGCCTGTCCCTCGACGAGGAGGGGCTGCCCTTCGCCGATCGTCACGAGGCGTGCCTGTCGGCGACCGAGGCCCTGATCGAGGCCGTGCATGACCGGCTCCGCGTCCGGGCGGACCGGCCGGCCCCCGGAGATGCCGGCCTGGTGCTGGAGGCGCGGGTCCGCGACGCGACCGGCAGCACGGTCTTCCGCGCCCGCCTCACCCTCGACCTGGACTGGCAGCCCTCCGACGGCTGAGCGCGGGCCCTACCAGCCGCAATTGGGGATCGGCGGCTGCGCCTTGGCCATGGCCGACTTCTCGATCGGCACCATCGCGCCCCAGGCGTATTTTTGGGCGTGGGGCGTGACGTTGGCGAAGAGGCAGCCGAGCTGGAAGTGGGTCGCGCCCATCTCGCCCGCGAAGCCCATGCAGTCCAGGAAGGTCCAGGTCTTCGGCACCGGGGTCATGGACCGCCAGCGCGGCATCGCCACGGGCGAGCAGACTTTGACCGCCCCGGTGCCGTCGTCGGCGTTGAGCGCGTCCCCCGGGCTCTGCGCCGCGGAGGGGGCGAGGCCGAGCAGGAGGATTGCCGCGAGAATCGCTCGGCCGGGGATCAGGGCGTGTCGGCTCATCGGGTCAGCGCATCGTCCACCACAGGGCCGCGAGGATCGCGAAGCCGAGAACGTTGTAGAGGATCGCCCAGATCCAGACACCCAGGACGGCGCGGCTCGGCTGCCGCGGTCGCGACCGGCCGGGGCGCAGGCGGTTCCGGTCCTCCGGTGTCGGCCAGATCGCCGCCCGGGGTGCCTTGAGGAGCCGCGTCAGCGCCTCCGGGAGGTGCGGGCCGTGCGGTGTCTCGCCGGTCATGGCAGTCTCCGATGCGACGATGGGCCGGGCCGGGTCGCGCCCGCCCGGCGCCGGACCTGTCCGGGTGACCCGAGATCCGGCGGCGGCGCCGCTCACAGCACCGTGCCGGGTGCCTGCGGGTAGTACTGGTAGGCCCAGGTCTCGGACAGCAGCCGATCCCCGGATCTCAGCTGCAGACGCATCTCCACCGGATCCGGACCCTCGGCGTAGACCTTGAGAAAGACCCGCCAGGGGCTCGGCTTGCCGTAGGGCGCCCAGGTGGCGCCGACTTCCTCCACGCTGCCGCGCGACAGGGTGAGCGCGACCGTGGCCTTCTCGGGATCGAGGCCCGACAGGGCCGCGCCCTCGAATTCCAGCACGAACTGCCGCACGAGGTTGGCCCGGCCCGGGCGTCTGTCGGCATCCGCGAGCCACGCGGCCTTGGTGGCCCGGGTCGCGACGCACCGGGCGAGGTCGGTGGCGACCGGCTCCTTGACGGTCCAGCGCAGCCGGTAGGCGAAGCTGCGGTCCGACCCGGCCTGCGGCGCGTCGTCCGGCACCCAGAGAGCGACGATGTTGTCGTCGGTCTCCTGATGGGTCGGGATCTCCACGAGCTGGACGCTGCCGCGGCCCCAGTCGCCCTGCGGCTCGACCCAGATGTCGGGACGGTTCTCCTCGAAGCCGTCGTCGATGTAGTTCTCGTAGGCGCGGTCGCGCTGGAGCAGGCCGAAGCCCTTCGGCGACCGGTCGGCGAAGGCGCTGACGCTGAGGCGGGGCGGGTTGTTGAGCGGCCGCCAGATCAGCTCGTCGGCGCCGGTCTGCATCAGCAGCCCGTCGGAATCGTGCACCTCGGGCCGCCAGTCGCTCGCGAGGAAGCGGCTCATGCCCTCCGAGTACCACAGCATCGAGGTCAGGGGCGCCATGCCGAACCGCTCGACCGCCTTGCGCATGTAGACCGTGCAGGCGACGTCGATGACGACGTGCGGCTCCTTCCGGGCGACGAACCGGTAGGCGCCGGTGAGGCTCCGGCCCTCGAGGAGCGCCAGCACGGTCACGGCGCCGTCCGCGGCCGGGCTGACGTAGAAGCGCGTGAAGACCGGGAATTCCTCGGTCTTCCCGGGCCCGGGCGCCGTGTCGATCGCGATGCCCCGGGCCGAGGCCCCGTACTGGGCTCCGTCCCCGGCGGCGCGGAAGTACGACGCGCCCAGGAAGGCCAGCCAGTCGCCGTCGTCGCCCGGCTGCCCGGCGGGCGCCTTCTGGAACCGGAACCCCGCGAAGCCCGCCCCGTCCGGAACGTCCTTGGCAGGGTTGCCCGGCGGGTAGGTGAACAGGTCGTGGCTGTAGAGCACCTCGCGGGCCTGCCCGCCCTCCAGGGCGTAGACCTTCACGGGATGGCGGAAGAAGTTGCCGAGGTGGAAGAAGGTCACCGGGTACGGGCTGTCGGCGAACAGGGCGTGGCCCGGCGGGTAGCGGATCTCCTGGAGCGGCCCGTAGGTCAGGGCGTCGAGGGCCGCCGAGGCGGGCGCCTCCGGGGGCGGCGCGTAGGGCCGGTCCCGCAGCGTCCGGGCGAGATCCTTCAGCCGGTCGAGGTCCATGGGCTCGGGCGGTGCGAGGCGCGGCCCGCCGCCGGCGGCCCGGGCGAGGCCGGGATACGGCGCGAGGGCGAGGAGCCCGATGGCGGTCAGGACGCGGCGCGTGATCAAGCTGGAACCCCCGGATTCGGTCGGGCCTCGCGACCCGCGCCGCCCTCTAGCCACGCCGGCGCGGCGGCGCAATTTTCCGGCCGCGGCTCAGCTCCGCGGACCGCAGTTGCCGGTGCTGCCGTCGGTCGTCCAGAGGTTGGCGCCGCCCCCCGGCGGGCACTGCCCCGGCAGCGCCAGGGTGATCAGCTTCGCGAAGGTGTTGGCCTCGTCCTCGCCGTAGCCGATCTCGCCGACCATGCGGCCGGTCCTGTCGAACAGCGCCACGGTGGCGGAATGCTCCATCGTGTAGTCGCCGTCCTTGGTCGGCACGCGCTTGTAGGCGACGTGGTAGGCGTCGGCCATGCGGGCGACCTGCTGCGGCGTGCCGACGAAGCCGCGGATCCGCGGGTCGAACGAGGCCAGGTACGCCCGCAGGGTGTCGGGCGTGTCCCGCTCCGGGTCGAGGGTGACGAAGACGACGTTGAGGCGGTCCGCGTCGCGGCCCATCCGGCCGAGGGCCGACGCCAGGGTCGCGAGCGTGGTCGGGCAGACGTCCGGGCAGTGGGTGAAGCCGAAGAACAGGACGGACGGCTTGCCGCTGAGATCGGCCTGGGTCACCGGGCGGCCGTCGAGATCCGCCATCGTGAACGGGCCGCCGACCTTCCGGGAATGGCTGAACCGCGATCCCTGCTGGAGGACGATCGCCCCGGTGCCGGTGGCGATCACGGCGACGAGGGCGACGGAGGCGATGAGGGCGAGAGGGCTCGGTGCCATGCTGTGACCTGCGACGGCGCGTCGGGGTGGCCGGTATCGATGCCGCCAATATGGGGTCCGTGTCGACAGGCGTGAGGCCGCGGCGCCCCGTGCGGGGCCGGACCTGGAGAGGCGACGACGTCAGGAACACGCCTGGGAGCGGCCGGTTGGCCAGGGTACGGGCGCTCGCGCCATCCGGCGCCGGGACACTCGGGCCGCGGGCCCGACCGTCCCCTCCGCGACCGTGCACGGGAGCCGCCCCAGATGGCCCAGCAGATCCCCGTCGACCCGCAGGCCCGGGCCGACGATCCCCGCCGCGACGCCGAGCGGAACGACGCCACCCACGCCATCGCCGACGACGTCGCCTATCAGCGCCACGTCCTGGTCAACGTGGTGTTCGTGGGGCCCCCCGGCGCGGGCGACCGGGGCTGGGTCCTGATCGACGCCGGCGTGATGGGCGCGAAGCGCGGGATCGAGGCCGCGGCCCGGGCCCGCTTCGGCGAAGGCGCCCGGCCGGCCGCGATCGTCCTGACCCACGGCCATTTCGACCATGTCGGCGTCCTGGAGGACCTCGCGGAGGACTGGGACGTCCCGGTCTACGCGCACGCCCTGGAGCGGCCCTATCTCGACGGCAGCGCCGCCTACCCGACGCCGGATCCGAGCGTCGGCGGCGGACTCCTCGGCCGCCTGTCGCCGCTGTTCCCGACGAGCCCGGTCAACGTCTCCGGGCGGCTCCGCCTCCTGCCGGAGGACGGTTCGGTGCCGCCCCTGCCCGGCTGGCGCTGGATCCACACGCCCGGCCACGCGCCGGGCCACGTCTCGCTCTGGCGCGAATCCGACCGGACGCTGATCGCGGGCGACGCCTTCATCACCACGGCGCAGGAATCCGCCTACGCGGTCGCGACGCAGGCGCCGGAGCTGCACGGGCCGCCGATGTACCTGACGATCGACTGGCCGGCGGCGCGCGCGTCGGTGCGGGCGCTCGCCGCGCTCGCCCCGGAGCGGGTTATCACCGGACACGGCCGGCCGCTCGAGGGCGCCGAGATGCGCCGCGCCCTCGACGCCCTGGCGGCGGACTTCGACCGGGTCGCGGTGCCGGAGACGGGCCGGTTCGTGGAGCACCCGCTCGAAGCCGCCGACGGCTCCGCCTACAGGGCGCCGCGCTGACCGACGTGATGCGGCCGCGCGGGCGGCGTCCCGCGCCTCACGAGGCCCGCGCGAGATCCTGGAACAGGGCCGGGGATCGCGCGGCGGCGAGCACGCCGTCCATCTCGGCCTTCGGCATGGCGTGGCCGAACAGGTAGCCCTGGCCGAAATGGCAGCCCTGCTCGGAGAGCCAGTCGAGGCTGGCGTCGGTCTCGATCCCCTCGGCGGTGGTGGAGAGGCCGAGGCTCGCCCCGAGCTTGATGATGGCGTCGACGAGCTTCGCCCGCTCGTCGCTCATCGTGATGGCGTCGACGTAGCTGCGGTCGATCTTCAGCTTGTCGAACTTCAGTTCGCGCAGGTGGTACAGGCTGGAATAGCCGGTTCCGAAATCGTCCAGCGCGATGCGCACGCCGAGTTCGCGCAGCGACAGCAGGGTCGTCCGGGTCGCCTCCAAGTCCTGAATCAGGGCGCTCTCGGTGATCTCGACCTCCAGGCGCTGCGGCGGGAAGCCGGTCTCGGTCAGGATCCCGAGGATGCGCTGGGCGAGCCACGCGTCCTGGAACTGCTGCGGGGCGATGTTCACCGCGAGGATCAGGTGCGGCGGCCAGGCCCGGGCATCCAGGCAGGCGCGGCGGATCAGGCTGTAGCTGAGATCCGCGATCATCCCGGTCTCCTCGGCCACCGGGATGAACTCGCTCGGGCCCACCACCCCGCGCGTCGGGTGGCGCCAGCGCGCCAGGACCTCGACCCCGACGATCTCCTTCTCGGGGAGCGACACCACCGGCTGGTAGAAGGGCTCGATCGCGCCCGTCTCGATGGCGAGGCGAAGTTCCGTCTCCATCCGGGCGCGGGCGCGCAGCTCCGCGTCCATGGCGCTGCGGAAGAAGCGGACATTGCCGCGCCCGTCCTTCTTGCCCTGGTACATGGCGAGGTCGGCCGCGTGCAGGATCGCGTCGGCGTCCCCGTGCTCGGCCGACACCGCGGCGACGCCGACCGTGGCCCCGACCTTCAGGTCGTTCTGGCTCCACGTCACCGGCTCGGCGATGCGCGCGATGACCGCCTGGGCGAGGCGCCGCAGCGCCTCGCTCTCGTAGCGGAGCGGGACCAGCATGGCGAACTCGTCGCCGCCCAGACGGGCCGCCAGGCCGCCCGACGGCACGAGCTGCTGGAGACGCTCGGCCACGGCGCACAGGACCGCGTTCCCGGCCGCGTGGCCGTAGAGGTCGTTGACCGGCTTGAACCGGTCGAGGTCGATGAGGAGCACCGCCGCGTCCGCGGCGCCCGGCGCGTGCGCCCGCTCCACGGCGTCGATGAAGCGGCGACGGTTCGCCAGGCCGGTCAACCCGTCGTGCCGGGCAATCGCCTCGGCCTGCGCGGCGGCGGCGGCGCGCTCGAGCATGAGCCGCCGGAGGATGATCGATTTGCGGATGCTGGCGCCCCACTGCGCCACGCCCATGCAGGCGGCGAGCAGCAGCAGGTCCGTGAGGTTGTAGGTGGCGACGACGCTGTTCAGATACGCGAAGGTCCCGAGCGTGACGCCGACGAACCAGATCCCGACGCCGATCACGAGGAGGCACAGGGTCTCGTACAGTTCGCCGCGGCCCCAGGCTCTCGACGTCTCGATCGGCATGGTCAGGACCCGGTTTCCAACGTCAGAGCGAAGCATGCCGTCCGCTCACGCGCTGTAGATCAGCTCCGGACGCGGCAGCTTCTCTACATCTTTACGGGTCTTTGTCTTGGTTTAATTTGGATTAAATCGCGCCGCCACGCTGCGCGCGGCTCGGGGGCGCCGGTATGTCCCGTCGCGGGAAGAGATGGACAGGGCCGCGCCGTCACGCCTCGTCGACGGCGTCCGGACGCTGCGCGGCCGCGCGGCTCTCCTGGAGGGTGGCGGCGGCCTTGACGATCGACAGGATCCCGCCGCGGGTCGTCTCGTCGGTGATGCTGGTGAAGGCCAGGACGAGTTCCATGACCTTCGGATCCTCGAACAGGGCCGCGGGTCCGACGCGTCCGCCGCCGTTGTCCCGCGGATCCGCGAAGAACGTGTCCACCGGCACCCTCAGCAGGTCGGCAATGGCCTGAAGACGCCCTGCGCCGATGCGGTTGCGCCCCTTCTCGTACTTCTGAACCTGCTGGAAGCTGACGCCGATGGCCTGACCGAGATCGGTCTGGCTCAGGCCCTGTGCCACGCGGAGCGCCGCGATGCGGCCGCCGATCGAGCGATCGGTCTCGGTGGCGGACTTGGGCTTCGGGGAGGACGACATCGAACGGAAACCTTCAGCATGCTGGATGAGTGGCACTTACCCAGAGTCGCGGAGAAAAACACAACCGAAAACTGCTTAGCGCACCAATAAGTTGCGCAATTCCTAGTTGCACTGGACGCATGGCTTGGCTGTTGGTTGTACGCCCAGGGACGGTGAAACCGCAATGGTCAACTGTATCCGTCACGCAGCGCACAGACGGTTTCCCTCCTGCGCCTGTCTTCGCCGGCTACGGCAGCCTCTCAGTCGCCGTGCGCGACGATACATCGGAGATCGGTCGAAGGGGTGGTAAAGTACCGAGGCCTCCGATCGTCGTGGCGGACGGTGACGGATATGTGATGCGGCCGGCATTGTGGTGGGACTGCGCCCGCGGGTCTCCATCAAGACATCGGCGATGCAATTCACCGGCGCGAATGTCGCGGCCGGCGGGACACACACCCCTGTTTCCGACATCGGGCCGCGTCTATCGCCGGCCTAAACACTTTAAGTCCCGGTCGAGAAAATCTATGAAATGATGTATTCACCGGCCAGGCTCGACGGTAGAGTCGGTCTCCCATCACAGCGCCCTCGTCGATGACCGACCTTCTCGTCACCCTCCAGGAGCCAGCCGAACCCGCCGGGCAGGCCGGGCCGGGATCCGAGACGTCGGCCCTGCGCGCGCATATCGCGCGGATTCTGCGCAGGCTGCCTCCCGCCAAGGCGACGAAGACGACCTGACCTCGACCGCCGGGAACGGCGCCGCGACCTGCCCGGACGGATCATCCGCTCGGGACGGGTGCCCGGTCCGGACGCCCCTCCTAGGCGACGGCCTCCAGCGGCTGCGGCCGGGCGCGGACGCGATCGAGGATGTCGAGGGTGCGGATGCTGTCCGCGAGTGGCATGATCGGGCTCTCGCGGGCGCCGGCGAGCAGGCAGCGATGCACCTCGTCGATCTGATGCCGCAGTCCGAACCCGAGGTACGGCGTCGGGATCAGCGCGACGCGGCGGAAGTCCAGCGGCTGCAGGAGGCGTTTCGCGAAGGCCAGTCGGCCGACGGCTTGGCGGCGCGGCGGGGCACGGTCGGCGGGCGCCGGCGCGGCCGCGGTGCGCACGCGCGTGAGGAAGGGCGGGCACAGGAACTGCCGGTGCAGATGGATGCGGCCGCGCGTGCCGACGATCACGGCGGCGTTGTCGGCCTCTCCGGTCGAGCCGCAGCTCAGGGTCGCGGTCCTGGCGTTCCAGCCGAGCGCGAGCGCGGCCTGCTGCGCCGCCGCACCGCCCCGATCGAGGCCGAAGCCCGAGACCTCGGTGGGTGCGCCGAACAGGTGGAGCGCCAGCGACACGGGGTAGACCCCGAGATCGAGGATCACCCCGCCTTCGGCCGGATCGTCCGTCCGTCCGGGCGGGTTCGGCGCGCGGGGGAAGAACAGGCGGGCGTCGAGATGCAGGGGATCGCCGATCTCGCCTGCTTCCAGCATCGCCTTGGCCCGCACGACGCCGGGCGTGAAGCGCATCCACATCGCCTCCATGCAGAAGACGCCCTTCCGCCGCGCCGCCTCCGCGATGCGCCGCGCCTGCCCGCCCGAGAGCGCGATCGGCTTCTCGATCAGGACCGACTTGCCAGCCTCGATGCAGGCCAGCGCGCTGTCCATGTGGTCGCTGTTGGGCGTGGCGATGTAGACGACGTCGATATCCGGCCGCGCGGCCAGGGCCTCGACGCCGGCGACGGCGGCCGGCGCGCCGGACGCCTGAGAGAAGGCCGCGGCGAAGGCCTGGGCGCTCCCGGCGCTCCGCGCCCCGACGGCGGCGAGGCGCGCGTCCGGTCGCCCGAGAAGGTCGCTGACGAAGCGCTGGGCGATGACCCCGGTGCCGAGGACGCCCCACGAGACGGTCTGTGCCATGGCTAGAACCTGGATCTCAGCTGGATCACGGCGCCGCCGCCGGCATTCTGCATGGCGAGCGCGATCTCGGTGATGTGCAGCACGAACCGCGCCGGGAGCGGCGCCGGAACGCCCGCCCGGATCGCCGCGGCCTGGGCCGCGGGTCCGCGGGCGAAATCCATCTGCGACGGGTAGCTGGGCAGCTTGCCCCCGAAGCGGGGAGTCGGCAGCTTCCGACCGAGGAAGATCCGCCCGGGCAGGTAGCGCTGGATCCGGTGCAGCAGCCGGCCGAGCCGCCCGGGCGCCTCGCCGCTCGGCGAACGGAGATAGACCGGGCCCTGGCTGGCCCACGAATCGGTCACGGTCAGGACGCCCCGGTCGCCGATGATGTGCAGGGAGCGGTCCTGCGGCGCGACGAGGCCGCAGGTGATCCGCGCGACGACGCCGGATCGGAACTCCAGGCACGCTGTCGAGAAGTCGTTGGCGACCGAGTCCGGGGGCTGGCCGGTGCCCTTGTCTGGGTACAGGCGCGACGCGAAGGCAGTCATGCGCTCGACCGGGCCGAACATCAGGCTCATCCAGGTCAGGTAGTAGCCGGCGTGCTCCAGGGTGCAGCCGACCCGGTACTCGTCCTCGGCCGGCCAGGGGGCGCCGGTCACGCTCCGCCATTCATGCACCGGCTCCTGGAACACCGGCCCGTCCTCCAACTCGGCGTAGACGAGCCGGACCGACCCGACCTGGCCGGACGCGACGGCCTCCCGCACGGTCGCGCCCGCCTCGCCCAGGATGCTCGCGGGCGCGCCGCTCAGCGAGAGGCCCTTCGCCTCGGCGAGTTCCACCAGCGCTTCGGCCTGGGCGTACTCCATGGCGAGCGGCTTCTCGGAGTAGACGTGCTTGCCGGCCTCCAGGGCGGCCTTGGTCACGACGTAGTGACTGTGCGGGTTGGTCAGATTCAGGATGAGGCCGATCTCCGGCTCGGCGAGCAGGGCCTCGAGGCTGTCGAAGGCGCGGGCGTTGTAGTGACGGCAGAAGACGGCGCGCCGCTCCGGGTCCCGGTCGTAGACGCCGGCGAGGCGCAGTTCGGGGTGGTTCACGAGGGTCGTCATGTAGAAGTCGGCGACGTAACCGCAGCCGACGATCCCGATCTGCATCTCTGTCCCTGAAGGTCATCCGCACCGGATTCGGGTCGTAGCGGCAGCGCTCCGTTCCGCGCCTTCATCCATTGGGCGTAGGATCGACGCGCCGAGAGCTCAGCGACGCTCTCCGGCGCCCGAATTCGGCGCCCATGTCTCGGCAGTACACGGCGCTCGGGCCGCAGGCGCTGACGCTATTCGGTCGAACGCGCGTTTAACGCTCCGTTTACCGTACGGTCCGACAGTTCCGGTGCAACCGGAGCCCCGTGGACAGCCATGCTCGATGTCGCCTTCTGGTGGTGTGTGGCCGTGGCTTTGACCGGATCGGTCGGCCTCGTCGGCCTGGCCATCGTCGCCGGCCGGAGCGGCCGCTCGCAGCCGCGCGGCCTCAAGCTTACCCGGACCGAGCCCCTCGTGCTCCGTCACTTCGGGCGCGCGTAGGTCGGCATTCGACCGGCACCGGCCGAGTATCCGGCGTCTCAGATCTTTAAGTTCGCGGTCGGGTCGGGTTCCCGCCGGGAAGATCCGTCGTGCCCAGGTCGCGCGAGGATCCCTGACCCTCAACCGGTTCACCCCGGTCGACGTAGCCGTCGGGCACCACCGCCTGGGATCCCTTCGATGGAAGGCGGGTCGGGATCGGGCCGGTCGCGGTCACCGGAACGGACGTAACCGAGGTCGTCGACGGCAGGATCGCGTGCCTCCGGGTGCCGCTCGACCCGCCGACCGGTCGGGCTTGCCACGGTGCGACATCACCGTTTCCGCGGGTTCGATCTCAGGTGAGCCGCTTCCCTTCGCGGCGCCGGACGCTGCCGGTGTCACGTCAGGGACAGCGATCGAGGTCTGGCCGCCTCACGATCTCACCCGGAGCACGATCTTGCCTCCGAGCCGACCCTCCTCGGAGCGCGCGTGGGCGCTGGCGACCTCGTCGAGGGGAAACTCCAGGCCGACTCGCGGCACCACGAGGCCGCGCTCGAGGAGGCGCGTCACGGCGTCGAGCTTGCGGCCGTCCTGGCGCGAGAAGACGAAGTGGTAGGTGGCGTTCCGGCCCCAAGCGTCGATGAGGTTCTGAGGCGTCGCGGTGTCGACCAGGGTGACGACGCGCCCGTCCTCGCGGAGGATGCGCGGGGAGCGCGCGAGCGTGTCGCGGCCGATCGTGTCCAGGACGACGTCGACGCCCCTGCCCTCGGTCAGGCGATCGACGGCGTCTACATAGTCCTCGCGCTCGAAATCGATGACGGCGGAGGCGCCGAGCCGCTCGACGCGCGCCACGTCGCTGCCGCGCGCCGTCGCCAGGACCCGTGCCCCGATGGCCTTCGCGACCTGGACGGCGATCGCCCCGACGCCCCCGGCACCGCCGTGGACGAGGACGGTCTCTGTGACCTGCAATCGGGCCCGCTCGACCAGCCCTTCCCAGACGGTCACGCCGACGAGGCTGACGCTCGCGGCCTCGGAATGGGTGAGGTTGACCGGCTTGCGCGCGACGATGCCGGCATCCGCGACGTGGTACTCAGCGTACGATCCCGGACCGCCGAAGATCCGCGGCGTGTAATAGACCTCATCCCCCGCGCGGAACTCGGTCACGTCGGATCCGACCTGGTCGACGACGCCGGACACGTCGTGCCCGATGATGGCCGGCAGCGCGACCTGAGCGGCGTAGTCGCCGCGGCGGATCTGGCCGTCGAGCGGGTTGATCGACGTGGCATGCACGGCCACGCGGACCTGCCGGGGTCCCGGCCGAGGGTCTGGCAGCTCCCGGAGCTCGAAGCTGTCCGGCCCCCCGAACTTCGTCAACACCATCGCCTTCAAGAGAGCCTCCCGTCCTGACCGGCCAACCTTGTGTCAGCCGGGCTGCGGGATGACGAACGCGTTCTCCTCACGAGGCCGATGAGCTACGTTCAGCCATGACGATGCGGAGATCGCTTCCTCCCCTCGCGGCGCTCCGGGCCTTCGAGGCGGCCGGGCGCCGCCTGAGCTTCCGCGCTGCCGCCGACGAGCTGGGTGTCACGGCGACCGCCATCAGTCATCAGATCCGGCTTCTCGAGCAGACCCTGGGGCTGCGTCTCTTCCACCGCGAGACGCGCCGGGTCCGGCTGACCGCCGAGGGCACCGTTCTCCTGCCCGTGCTGCGCGACGGTTTCGACGCGTTCGCCCGAGCCATCGATGAGATCCGCGGCCGGCACGCGGCCGGCGTTCTCACGCTCTCGGCCCCGACCGCCTTCGTGGCGAAGTGGCTCGTGCCCCGGCTCGCCGACTTCCGGGCCGCGCATCCCGGTTGCGATCTGCGACTGCACGCGTCCGACAGCCTGGTCGACTTCGCCCGCGACGGCGTGGACGTCGCCGTCCGATACGGGCCCGGTCCCTATCCCGGCCTCGACGCGCACAGGCTGGTGGTCGACCGGGTCGCACCCGCTTGCAGTCCGCGTCTCGCCATTCGATCCGAGAGCGATCTGGCCCGCCACCCCCTGCTGCACTTCGAGTGGCCCGACCTGACCGACGAGACCCCGAACTGGCCGGCCTGGCTGCGGAAGGCCGGGATCACCGATATCGATGGCGGTGCGGGCATCCGCTTCAGCGACGAAGGTCACGTCATCCAGGCCACGATCGCCGGTCAGGGCATAGCGCTGGTCTCGGTCGTACTGACCGCCGACGACCTGGCGAGCGGCACGCTGGTTCAGCCCTTCGGGCCCGTCCTCGACGCGCACCCCTACTGGGTCGTCCACCCACGACATCCGGCCCAGGCGGGACACGTCGGGATGCTGATCGACTGGCTGCGCAACGCAGCCATCCGGTAACGCGTGACCATGTGGCGAGGTTTGTATGAAGGTTCGCGAGCGGCCATCCGTCGGCGGTTCGGCAATCTTTGTTCGGGGCGGGACCCGGCATCTCGACCATGATGCGACGACCGTTCGAAGCGTTGGCCCAAACTCCCTGCTCGATCGCAGTGCTCGTCGTGGAGCGAAATTTTCGCCGATCGCCGGTAAATCTCGGCGGCATAGCAAGCCTAAACCCAGTGTCCGGTAAAACCGAAGCTTAATTCAGAAGGGTAGGCGATGCTGTGTCGTAAAGGCGTGGATGAAGACGTTCGACGGGACCTGTTGCAAGCCCGCCAAGGCGGTCAACGACGAAGGAGTGCGAATCTGAGATCTTTCGCGATCGATCGCCATCGTGGACGGCCGTTGTGAACCGCCCGATAGGTTCCGCCGGCGACACGTGCCGACAGGCCCTGGAGTGCCTCCAGGCGCGTCTCAGTTCGATAGATCGCTTCGCGCTTCTCGAGCTGGTCAAGCGCGCTGCGAAAGAAAGCGGCCGCCCTTGCCCGATCGAAGAGTGGAAAATGCTCAGCCGTCGCTTCCGGAAGCCGCTCGACGATATCGATCATGGCGGTCGTGGCTTCCCTGTAGGGATCCAAGCCCCCAGCTACCGTCCTCCGACCCGCGCTCCGCTCGCGCTCACCGTGTCCGAACAGATTATGGGCGTGCTGCCGATAGCGGACCAGGGGTACATCGATCTCGACGGTCTGACCGACGACTTGCGCCAGAAACATTACCCACCGGTCGTGAGCGATCATCTCGCTGGGGACAATGAAATCGATGAAACGGTCATCGACATCCCACAGATCCAAGAGTTCTCGTCGAAAGACAATCGAAAATCCGAAGAACGTCAACCACGGATCGTAGGTGAGCGGTTTTCTGAGGCCGGTACGATGAATGCCTTGCCGAAAGACGCCAAGCTCGCGATTGCTGGAGTCGATAGTGATGGCCGTATGGGCGATCATCGAGACGCTGCGATCGTCCAGATAGGGCGAGCAAAACTCGATCTTCTTCGTGTCCCAGATATCGTCCTGATCGCAGAAGGCGACGAATTTTCCACGCGCCAACCGAGCGGCTCTCAAGAAATTGCTTCGAAAGCCGAGCGCGGGCACGTTCTCATGGATTTTGAACTCGATTGCGCTGCCGCAAGAGAAATTTCGGACAATTTCTAGCGTGTCATCCGTAGATGCATCGTCGGAAACGATGATCTCAAGAGGATGTACTGTTTGCCCGACGAGGGTTTCAAGCTGTTCGCGGATAAATCTCGATCCGTTATGCGTGGCAAGAACAACAGAAACACCATGTTCATATCGCATGATGATGTCCTGACGAAACGGATTGCTATCTTCTGCGGTCGGAGCAACAATCAGACCATCTCTCGGTCACGGGTGGCCTCTCGAGTTCTTGCTATCGGGTGAGCGCGTATTCATTTGGGGCCACAGTCTTAATCGAACGGATTTGGATGCAAATAAATGAACGGAGCTGTGGCGGCCGAAGCAGATATTCTGCTCCCTTCTCCCGGTAAGATGTCGACCAAGAACGTCTTTCTTAAACTCGAGAGTGGCGCTTTGCGCCGACGCGGAGGCTGTTGATTTATCATCTTAGTCGTCGGTACTGTCTATAGCCTTCGCCACAAAAAGCAAGAGCGCTAATGAAGTTCTTGTTCTGCCGTTCCGATCATTGACCTGTACCCGCCGGGGGCCGGAAGGGATATCGACGCGGCTGGATGACGGCGTGCGCTCCGACAGATCTGCGACGCCGAAGCTGACCGGCGGGAATCCACGCCACGTTGCCGACTCGCAAGCTACCCAACCCAGGCGTTCGGAGAGCGGTCGTTGCCTGCCGAAAGCCGCCACTCATCGATCGTCCAGCAACCTCGGATTGAAGGCGCGGTTGGCATCCCACTAAGGAATCCCATTCGCCCCGTGGTCTCGGTAGCCGGATCGAGCGAGAAGGCGATCATGATAGGCCGAGACGGCGGGATAGCTCGGGCGTTCCATTGGCGTCATGCGCCAACGGTTTACGGACAAGCCGAGAACGACATCCGCCAACGTGAAGGCTCCTCCGGCCACATAAGCTCCGGTTGAGGAGAGATGGTGGTCAAGGATCCCCATATTCGCGTTCCAGGCCTCGACCCCCGCCACTATCCGGTCTGGATCGGCGTAGGCCGGATCACGACGAACGAGGCCGAGGAAAGCCGCCCGCCAAGACGCGTTCAACTCGGTCGCTTGCCAGTCCATCCATTGTTCAACCAGAGCGCGTCCACGCGGGTCAGCAGGGAGCAGATCCGTCCGAGCGGCGCTCGCAGCGAGGTAGCGGCAGATCGTATTTGACTCCCACAAGGCCCCTGCCGCGTCTTCAATCACGGGCACGAGGCCGTTCGGGTTGCGAGCCAGAAATTCCGGGGTATCCGTTGCTTGGAAGCCGCTGCCGTAGTCCTGGCGATCGTAATCCAATCCGATCTCGGCACAGGTCCAAAGCACCTTGCGAACATTGATCGAACTGGCCTTGCCGAGAATGCGGATCATGGGAGCGGGTTAGCCAACGCTGGAATGATGAAGAGACGACCGCAGAGGGCGTGGTTGCATCTTCCACCCGCGGAGTTAACCGCTCTTGTCTCAAGTGCGCCAAGCGGATGCAGCGAGCGACCTCGAGAGGATCTCGAGCGATGTCCACGGCTACGCCCGCTTCGATGCGTCCACAATCCAGATGCGGTCGGGCAGGGAACCATCCATCTGAGACGTTGGGGAGAGCCATGCGCGGCGGCAGAAGCTGGCCGAAAGATGCCGGTCTGCTCCGGAGTGAAACCGCCGGAAATGCCGACACCTCCTGTCGCGCGTCGTCAGAACACCGCGTGGTCGCCGCGCTCGGCGACCGCCTCGCCACGGACCACGCGCGCATAGTAGTCGAAGAGCGTCTCCGATCCTGTCGACGGAGTGGCCTGGGCATCGTATCGCCCGGTCGCCGGGTCCAGGACGAGCATGGACTCCGTCGCGTAGTAGCGCCCGATCCGCGCGAGTTCGGCCTTGGCGGCCAGGGCCGGCACCCATCGGCCCATCGTCGTCAGAACGGCGACGATCGCGTCCAGCGACACGACCGGAATGTGCGTGAAGCGCGGTTCGCGCCCCAGAAGGGCGAAGAGCCGCTCGCCCTGCGCGCGTGGCGTGATCGCCTCGCCCGGGCCGCCGATCGGCAGAACGCGATTGCGGCGGTCCCCATCGTCGAGGCAGTCCGCGAGATAGCGGCCAAGGTCGTCGTCGCTGATCGGCTTGCAGGCCGTCAAGGTCCCGTCCCCGAACACCAGAAATGGCTTGCCGCGTTTCACGCGTTCAATCTGTCCCGAGAGCGATTTGAAGAAGGCGGTGGGCCGAACGATCGTGTAGTCGAGCCCCGATGCGATCAGCTCTGCCTCGAAGGCGCGCTTGGCGTGCTGAAAAGCGAGGATCGGCTTCTGGACGCAGATCGCCGACAGAAGCACGACATGCGTGACGCCGGCCGTGCGGCCCGCGTGCAAGGCCTCGACCTGCGCGCCGTAATCGATCGCCCAGGCATCGTCGGGCAGCCCCGTGCGCGAGGCGAGGCACGACACCAGGGCGTCGAAGCGTTCGCCGCGGACACCGTCGCGCGCCAGCGACACCGTGTCGGTCAGATTCACGAAGCGCGCGGTAGCGCCTGACGGGATTGCGGTTTCGGCAGGGCGCCTGATGAGGCAGACGACCTCGTGGCCGCGCGAGACCAGTGCCCGAACCGTTGCCCGGCCGATAGTGCCGGTCGCTCCCAGGAAGAGGACACGGCGCGGCCTCACACCGTCCGGTCGATCCGCTTTCATGATCGCTTCATCACGACGTTCAACCATCCTAGCGCGACGGCGGCGCTTGCGCTGCCCCGTCGAACGGCGAAAGCGAAGTTACGACGGGATCCGCAGAATGATCCGCGTCAATCTTGACGTTCAGCTGTGCGAGGCCGCCTGTCCAGTGTCGACCCTTGGCCTGAGGTGCCTTCCGCTCTCCATCCCAGGCAGTCGCGAAGCCGGACGGTGCGCACCCTGTGAGTGCGCAACCGGCAGTTCGCTCACTTGCGTCGCGCAACGCGGGGTGCGCAACGCGAACTTGCCGGTGCCCTCCCTGACGAGCCCGCGCTACGCCGCAGGAAGGTGGCGGGCGGGTTCGGCACGCGCCACCGGGGCAGTTCCAGCGCGCCTTCGAGGAACCGTCGGCCGCGGACAGGACGCCGGCGCAGGCCGGGAGCGGGGTGGCGAAGAAGGCCGAGAATCTGGCCAAGCGGATGCCGGACGCCGGATGCCGGGCGCAGCGGCGCCGAAGGTGGTGGCCGGCGGTGAGACCGGCGAGGCGGAGAGCGTCACGATTTCCGGACAGTGGGGTGCAGATCCCCGACGACGTCGCCGACAGCCTGCAGGGCTGATCGTTAGCCGCGCCCCTTGGCCGCGAACCCCCAGACCGGCCGTCTCGAGAACGGTCTCTTCGTCTCGCGATCGGCTTCGAGCCGGTCAACGCGAGGGCGATTCGAACGGCACCACCGTCGCCATAGGCTGAACGATTCCGGTCGTCGCTACACTGACCGGTCGACCAAATGTCTGTGCCCAACTCAACTGAATGACGCTGATTCTTTCTTGTCCGACAGATCGTCTCCGAGATATCTCACTACGTCGACGTTTAGAGAAGCCGATCCAGCGCACGACCGGATGCGCGCACTTGTTGCGTGAACCAAGCGATTGCCCGATTTGATACCGAACGCGGGTCGAGCACTTGCACTTTTGTCTCACGATGTACATGGAATGCGGCTCCCTCCGGCAGCAGTGAGGGGCCACTGCAGAATTCAGCCGGACGAGCTGGATCTATATTTCCATACGCTGAGCCTCGATGTCGGCCAGATGATAATTCAGTAATAATTTACCCGTCGATGATGATATAACATTGTTCGATTGAGCTGGAATCGCGGCCAATGCGCGGGCCTGCAACTAAATAACGTCGCGTGGTGATACATTCGAGCACGAATGGTGGTCTCGCACAGGCGAAATGCTCGACGGTCCCGCGACGAACTCTTTATTTCTGGAGCAGCGAGAAGCCTGCTCAGATCAGTCACCCTCGGGGTGCACCGAGATGCGCACCGCCGTTGCTGCCCCCCTCGATAGCGCTGTCGCCGAGGGAACAGGCTGCGGGTCAGGTCAGTCTGACCGGTTTTCATCGCTGCGGGCTGATCCGAGCGTTTACCGATCGGCCGCGTTTCGGTCACCGACGGCGGCACCGGGTTGATCTGCGGGACCCGCATCCGCCGTCGGACTGGAAGCGTGCCGAGTGCGCCAGTGGCGTCGAGACCGGCCGGAAATGGAGAAGCCCGCGGCGCCCGCGGCAGCGCCCACGCGGGCTGTCTGCGCGATCGAGAGCGACATCGCGCGCGAGGGCGACGAGATCGACCAGCTTCCCGGAAGCAGGGACTCCGCCCGGACCGTGATCGACACGGGCTCCGGCGAGCGCTTACTCTGCCGCGAGGTCGAGGCCGCGGGCTGGCGAGCGGCGCGCGGGTGATGGACGCGCCCGTCCCTGAACTTCCCTCGACATCAACCGTTCCTGTGCCACAGCAATCGCAGGGACGACTTCATGACTCGCACGCTCGCGGCGCTCGCAGGAGCCTTGTCCATCGCCCTGGCCGCGCCGGTCTCAGCGCAAACGGTGACGGGCGGCGCGGGAAACACCGGGGTCGCCCCGCCGGCGACAACCGGAGGTGCCGGCCCGGGTGCCCGGGATCTCGGACCGAGCCCGGTCACCCGTGGAAATGAGGCCAACCCGAGCAACTCGTCGATCCCGGGCACGACGCCGGGCGTCAACATTGGCGGCACCCCCACGAGTGGGCCGCCCGGCACTGGCGGCACGTCGGGCGGCCCGTCGCTCGGTCGGTAAGTCCGCTCGGCCCCGCCCCGATCTGCTCACGGGGCGGGGGAGCGCCTGATCTCACCAGCGTGTGAGCCGAGCCGATACGCAACGCGGCCCGGCGGCAGGTTCGCGGCCCGCGGTTACCGGGCGGTATCCCATGCACCGAAAGCAAGTTTTAAGATTACCGTTCTATATGTCTGACATCGCATTGCGTTCCGATGTTGACCATGACCCTCGCGCTGTTGGCCGTCCTGATTGCCGGGGCGCTGTGTCTCGGAATGATCTCCGCGTTCCTGCCGTTTCAGCGTCCGCGCGCGGAGATCGAGTTGGCAGAGTTCACCGACGACGAATTCTTCGACATCGGCGGCCCGATCATCGATTTGCAGGCGACGCGCTAAGGGCGCTCGACACGGACTCGCCATTCATCGGTCGGCGGGGCATCGAGAGGCGCGCCACGGCGCGCCGGGCAGGTCAAAGCGAGAGGTGCTTCGTGGACCCCCAGCCATTCACCATCGACACCGAGGCCCAGGCTCAGACGTACCTGACCGATCTCCTCAACAATCCGAAGAACCGGTCGATGAGCGAGATCGCGAGACACTGCGCCCTGCGTGTCCGCAATCCGAAGATCAAGGCGTTCTTTCTGACCGAGGGCGCGAAGATGCTCGCCGAGATGAAGGCCTAGGGGCGAGACAGGAAAGCTCCGACCGGCGAACCGGGCGGCCCGTCCGGATTCGAGCCCCGGCGGGCGTGCAGCGGCAGCGAGAACGTCCCGCGCGGCGGTGCCGTCGGGGCTGAAGGCGTAGCCTCGAGGGCATGCCGAGGCCCGGTCGACGCGTGGGCAGGCGGGACGGTTTAAGCCTCCGACGAGGACGGCGCCCGGCCTGCGTCCAGGCTGACCTGACCAGCCGCCTTCGGACCGAGCTGATCGAGAGGATCTGCCAGGACCGGAGGAGCCGGACAGGCGGCGCGGTCGGACGACGCGCGCGGAGCAGGTCGCGCCGAAGCTGCACCAGATCGAGGTGCAGACAGCCCGGGGCAAGAACTTGGCGCTTGCGTGCGCGGAAGCGGAGATCTCTGAGCAGAGTGCCTCACGCTGGCGCAAGGCGTACGCCGGTCTCCGAGTCGATCAGGCTCGGAAGATGAAGGATCCGGAGCGCGAGAAGGCTCGGCTGCGGCGGCTCGTGGCCGATCTGACCTTGAAGAAGCAGATGTTGGCGGACGTGGCGGCCGGAGCCTCGTAGCATCCGAGCGACGCCGCTAGGCGGTTGCAGACATCCGGGAGAGGTACAGTCTCCCGGAACGCCACGCCTGCCGGACCGTCGACCAGCACCGCGGCAGGCGACGCGATGTGCCCTCCGTGTCGGCCGAAGAAGTCGCGTTGACCCCTGCCATCATCACCCTGGCATCCGAGTGCGGGCGCTGCGGCTGCTGCCGTGTCACCGCACTGCTGCGAGCGGATTGCAGGCAAGCGGGCCAGGATCGGGTTCGGCGCATCGGGCGTCGCGAAAGGCTCGAGGTCCCGCAGAATCCCTTTGACCAGGGAGGGCGTGACGACCGCGCGTCGCGACGGCCGGGAGATCGGCGCTGACACAGGCAACGCCCCGGGCTTCGAGGACCTCGCGTGGGCCCCGGGCCTCGCCGACCGCCGGCTCGGGATGCGCGGCCCGATTGTCCAAGAAAGCCTCGCTTGGCAGACGGGAAGGCCGTTGACGATAGATGACGATCATAATAGATTATGGGCGTCATATCAAACCGTCGAGTGCCCGCGGGGGAGCCGGCGATGGATGCGGACTGGTCATCGTACGCACCGGCCTGGGCGGCCCGGATTTCCGTGACCCTGAAGCCAGCCTTGGTCCAGGCCTCCGAGGTCGCGCCGGCCGCGGGGATGGTCGAGGGTAGCGGCGCCGAGATCGAGGGCCTTGAGCAGTTCGGAGGCCCCACCGGCGTGACGATCGTCGACGCCAACATCCAGGTCTCGGATGGCCGGCCGGGGCTCCTGTCCAATACCCCCGAAGCCGGACGAGGGGGCCCGACCTCCCGAGTGCGCTCCTCGGGCATCGCGTAGCCGGCCGCCGAAGCTGTCACGGACGAGGAAGCCCTCATGGACATCAGGACGCGCCGACTGCTGACGGCCCCTCTCCTGCCAACGCTGGCCCGGATGGCCGTGCCGAATGTCGCGGTCATGGTCGTCCAGACCTCCATCGGCCTGATCGAGACCTACTTCGTCGCCGAGCTCGGCACCGACGCCCTCGCCGGAATGGCGCTCGTCTTCCCGGTGGTCATGCTCGTCCAGATGCTGTCCGCGGGCGGCATGGGCGGCGGCATCCAGTCGGCGGTCTCGCGCACCCTGGGCGCCGGTCGGCAGGACGCGGCGGGTCTGCTCGCGTGGCACGCCGCCGCCATCGGCCTCGGCCTCGGCGCGGTGACCAGCCTGCTCGCCTTGACCCTGGGACCGCGCCTCTACGCGGCGATGGGCGGTACGGGTGCCTCGCTCAGCGCCGCGACGGCCTACGCAACCGTCGTGTTCGGCGCGGCGATCCTGATCTGGCTGTTCAACGCGCTGGCGGCGGTGATCCGCGGGACCGGCAACATGGCGCTCCCGGCCGGCGTCACCTGCGCCGGGGCCGTCCTGCTGATCCCGCTCTCGCCCGCGCTGATCTTCGGGTGGGGGCCGTTCCCCCGCCTCGGGGTCGTGGGCGGCGGTGTCGCCTTCGCCGCCTACTACGCCGTCGGCGCCACCGTCTTCGCCGCCTACATCTGGTCCGGCCGGGGTGTCCTGCGCCCGAGCCCTCGCCCGCCGAGGCTGACCTGGGCGCCGTCCCGCGAGATCCTGCGCGTCGGCCTGCTCTCCGGCATCGCCAGCATGGCCTCCAACGTCACCGTCATCGCCGCGACCGGCTTCGTCGGGACGGCGGGACCGGCGGCGGTGGCGGGGTACGGGACCGGCGCGAGGCTGGAGTACCTGCTGGTCCCCCTGGTGTTCGGGCTCGGCTCGCCGATCGCCGCCCTCGTCGGGACCGCCCTCGGGGCCGGGATGCACGCACGCGCCCGTCAGGCCGCGCTGACCGGCGCCCTCGTGGCGGGTGTCCTGACGGAGGCCATCGGCCTCACGGCCGCCCTCCATCCTGCCGGGTGGCTCGGCCTGTTTGGGCTCGATCCGGCGATGCTCGCCACCGGCTCGACCTACCTGCGCGTCGTCGGACCGTTCTACGGATTCTTCGGGGCCGGCCTCGCCCTCTACTTCGCGGCCCAGGGGGCCGGCCGTGTCGGCTGGCCGCTCGCCGCGAGCGTCCTTCGGATGGCCGTGGCCCTGGGGGGAGCCTGGATCGCGGCGAGGCTCGGGCTGGGCTTGGTCGGGATGTTCGTCGCCCTCTCGGCCGGCTTCGTCGCCATGGGCCTCGTCAACGCGGCGGCCTTCGCGACCGGCCGGATGTTCCTGGCGGGTCCCGGTCTGAGCACATCACCTGTTCCGCCGGGCCTGACGGCGGCCGCCAATTCGGGACGCTGAGACGAGGCCTGCGACGCGGCTGAGGCCGATGGGTGCCGGCGCCTCCGAGGCGAACGGCGTCCGCGTCCCGGGGCCGCGTCTCCTTCGGGATGAGCGGGGCGCCCGCCCATCTCGAGGCGACGGTGCTGGGAGCACCCGAGGAGCAGTTCGGCAGGATCCTCGAACCGACCGACCCGCGCTCGCGATCGATGACGGAGATCGCCGATGAATCCTCCGAGACCCTGGACCGGATTGGCGAGGCACTCGGATCTGGCTTGCTTTAAAAAATGATGATCATAATTTATATTGGGTCGCAGCGGGCAAGGTGCCGCGTGGATCGGAGGGCGATATGAGCAAGGGCAGCATCAAGACCGCGGTGGTCACAGGCGCCTCGTCCGGCATCGGGCTGGAGACGGCGAAGGCCCTTCAGGCTGCGGGCTACCGCGTATTCGGGACCAGCCGGAGGGCGTCTCCGGCCGTGGACGGCGGGATGGCTACCATCGTCTGTGACGTCACCGATGAGAGATCGGTCACTGAGATGGTCGAGACCGTCTTCGGCGAGACGGGGAGGATCGACCTCCTCGTGAACAACGCCGGCTTCGGCATCAGCGGCGCGGCCGAGGAATCGTCGGTCTCGCAGGCTCAGGCCATGTTCGACGTGAACCTGTTCGGCGTCATCCGGACGACCCGCGCCGTGCTTCCCCTGATGCGCGCGCAGAAGGGCGGCCGGATCGTCAACGTCAGCTCTGTTCAGGGCCTGATCCCGGCCCCCTACATGGCGCTCTACGGCGCCAGCAAGCACGCCGTCGAAGGCTACTCCGAGTCGCTGGACCACGAGGTTCGTGGGCAAGGGATCCGGATCGTGCTCGTCGAGCCCGCCTTCACCCGGACGGCCTTCGACCGGAACCTCGTGCGCCCCGACGCGCCGCTCGGCATCTACGAGGCGGAGCGCGCCGGTCGAGACCGGTTCCTGAGCGAGGTCATGAAGTCCGCCGATGCGCCCGAGGTCGTGGCGAAGGTCATCGTCGAAGCCGCCACCGCGACGAGCCCGAAGCGCCGTTACACGGCGGGCCCCAAGGCGAGGCAGGTCAGCCTGCTGCGCCGCTTCGTGCCGGCCACCGCCTTCGACAGGAGCTTCCGCAAGGAGATGCGCCTCCCGCAGGTCCCGTGATCACGAGTCCGGAGAGGTCGCGGTTCCGGCGCGTGTCGGCGTGCAGGGTTTGAGATCGGCCGGGCGCCAGCGCCGTCGATCCTGACCCTCCGCGCCGCGTCGTCACCAGGCACACCGACAGCACCCGCAGCTCCGCACCGCTTCGTCGACGTGCGGTGGAGTGATCCGAGGTGGCCCAGGCAGGGCGAAGCCTGGACGGCCGCGCCTACCTGCGGGCGATGAAAGTCGGGGAGGCGCGCCTCTGCCGCCGGCCGCGCTGCTGAGGATCCAAGTCGATCGCCTCGTCAGAGAGCTCGGCGGCCTCGCGAAGCGCGGAGACGGTCGGGTTCGAGGCCATGGGCTTCGGCGACCCTTCGCCGCCAGGAATGCACCGACCGAGAACAGACCCTGGGTGGCTCTGGTGGCCCATAGTGCCCACGTGCACCGCGCGTTCCGCCTTTGCTCGCGGACTGACCAGCGATCGTTCCAGGACAGAGCCTTGTTGCCCAAAGGCTTGAAATGGTCGGAGTGGCGGGATTCGAACCCACGACCCCTAGTCCCCCAGACTAGTGCGCTAACCGGGCTGCGCTACACTCCGACGCCGCTAGGGCTCGCGGCTCTTAGCCTCCGCGCCGCGCCCGCGCAAGCCCTTCGGCGCGCGCGGGCCGCGCGGATGTGCTGGCTCTCGCGGGTCAGGCCCGCTACGGGGAGGCCTCGCCCCCGCGATTGCCAGAGGATCATGACGGACCGACCGATCGCCTTCGATCTCACGCGCCTCGTCACGCGGCTGCGCCACGCGAGCCCGTCGGGCATCGACCGCGTCGACCTCGCCTACGCGCGCGCCTATCTCGGCCGGGCGGATACGGGCGTCGGCGTCGTCTCCACGGCGTTCGGGCCGCGCATCCTCGACCGCGCGCAGGCGCTGGAGATCGTCGAGGCCGTGGCGGCCGGCTGGGTCGAGGACCGGGACGCCGCGTCGGACCCGGTCTACCGGCGGCTCGCGTCCCGCTGCGGCGATCCCGCCGCCGCGCCGCCGCCCGTCACCGCACCGCAGGCCGGGTCCACCGACCGGCGGCGGATCCAGGCGCGCAAGACCGTCGACATCGCGCTGCGCGGCCGGTCGGTCGCGATCCTGCCCCGGGACGCGCTCTACCTGCACACCTCGCACCTGCGCCTCGACGACCCGCGGCGGTTCGACTGGCTCTATACCCGGCGGGACGTGCGGGCGGCGTTCTTCGTCCACGACCTCATCCCGATCACCCACCCGGAATACGGCCGGTCCGGTGAGGCTGACCGGCACCGGGCGCGCCTGCGCACGATCGGGCGGCACGCCTCCGCCATCCTGGTGAATTCGGAGGATACCGGCAGGCGCACCCTCGCGCATCTCGCCGCCGAGGGGTTCGGGCGGCCGCCGGTGGCCGTGGGGCATCTCGGGGTCGAGGCCGCCTTCGGCCACGCCGGGCCCCGATTCACCCCCGACCGGCCGACCTTCCTGGTCTGCGGCACCATCGAGTCGCGCAAGAACCACCTGCTGCTGTTCCAGATCTGGCGGCTCCTGGCCGAGCGCCACGGGGCGGCGGCACCCCGGCTCGTCGTGGTCGGGCGCCGGGGCTGGGAGGCGGAGAGCGCCATCGACATGCTGGAGCGCTGCCCCGGCGTGCGCGCCCACGTCATCGAGGTCTCGGGATTGTCGACCCACGGTCTGGCGGCGCTGATGCGCAGCTGCACCGCCCTGCTGATGCCGTCCTTCACCGAGGGCTACGGCATCCCCGTCGTCGAGGCCGCGGCCTCGGGGCTGCCGGTGATCGCCTCCGACATCGCCGTCCACCGCGAGATCGCCGACGGCTTCGCGCTGTTCCGCGATCCCCTGGACGGTCCGGGCTGGATCGAGGCGATCGAGGCGCTCGCGCGGCCCGACGGGTCGCTCCGCGCCGAACTGGCCGGCCGTCTGACCGGGTACCGGCCGCCGGACTGGCCCGCGCATTTCGCGGCCGTGGCGCCGACCCTCGCGGCGCTCTGACGGCGACCGCCGATCCGCGCCGGACCCAGACGCCTGCCCGCCGGCCGACGGTCGCGGCCCGCGACCGCGGGACGACGACGCACGTTGCGCCGCCGGGGTCTGACGAATAAGGAAAAGCGTCAGTCAGCCAGCCTGGCCGAGAGCGGGCGGAACGGAGATCCTGCCGATGCGGGTGGTCGACCTCGATCGCGAGACGGTCAAGCAGGGGCTCGATGACGGCTCGATGCTGATCATCGACGTCCGTGAGCCGCACGAGTACGAGGCCGGGCACATCCCCGGCGCCGTCTCGCACCCGCTCTCCGGCTTCGACCCACAGGCGGTCGCGACCCTCGTCGCCGAGGACGGCCGGCGGGCGGTGTTCTCGTGCGCCTCGGGCGTCCGCTCGGTCCACGCGCTCATGGCGGCGCAGAATGCCGGGCTCGACCTCGCCGAACACTACAAGGGCGGTTTCAAGGACTGGTACAGCGCGGGCGAAACGGTCGCCTGATCTGCCGTTTCAATCCGGCTCGCGGGACCGTGATGTGCGTTCGCGCACAAGCAACACCGTCGACCGCGGGTTACGGCGCACCCGCGGCGGAACAATCGTCAAGCTCGGCGCGACCGGACGGTCGGCCAACGGACAGCAGGACCCGATGCGCAGCCGGCTTCCCAGCCTACTCACCGTCTTGTCAGGCCTGATCGCGGCTCTCGCGGCAGGCCCCCTCGCGACTCCGGCCCGCGCGCAGGCGCCGGGCGGCCCGCCGCCCAAGGTCACCGTGGCCAAGCCCGTGGTGCGCCAGATCGTCGAGCAGGATCAGTATACCGGCCGCTTCGACGCGATCGATTACGTCGAGGTCCGCGCCCGCGTCACCGGCTACCTCGAGAAGATCAACTTCGTCGACGGCCAGACGGTGAAGAAGGGCGACGTCCTGTTCGTGATCGACCGGCGCCCCTACAAGGCGGCGCTGGAGCAGGCCCAGGCGGCCCTGGCCTCCGCCAAGGCGCGCCAGTCCTTCTCGCAGACGGACCTGGAGCGCGCGCAGACCCTGTCCCGCAGCGGCAACATCTCCGAGCAGGTCACCGACCAGCGCCGGCAGGCCTCGCAGACCGCCCAGGCCGACGTCGACAGCGCCCAGGCCGCTCTCAACAACGCCCAGCTGAACTACGACTTCAGCGAGGTGAAGGCGCCGATCAACGGCCGCATCAGCCGCCGCCTGGTGACCGAGGGCAACATCGTCAGCGCCGACCAGACCATGCTGACGACGATCGTGTCCCTCGACCCGATCTATTTCAGCTACACCGTCGATGAGAAGTCGTTCCTCAAGTACCAGAACAGCCTCGGCATCGGCATGGGCCAGACCCAGCAGGGTAAGGGCGTGCCGATCCTGATCGCCCTGTCGGGGGAAGCGAAGCCCACCCGCAAGGGCACGCTCGACTTCGTCGACAACCGCGTCGACAACGCCACCGGCACGATCCTGCTGCGCGCGACCGTCCCGAACCCCGACCTGTTCATCAAGCCCGGCCTGTTCGGCATCGTCTCGATGCCGGCGACCAAGCCGTTCCAGGGCATCCTGCTGCCCGACGACGCCGTGGCTGCCAACCAGGACAAGCGGATCGTCTACATCGTCGGGCCCGAGAACGTGATCCAGCAGAAGGACGTCGTGCTGGGACCGAAGGTCGACGGCTACCGGGTGATCCAGTCAGGGCTGAAGGGCGACGAGACCGTGGTGGTCAACGGCCTGTCCCGTGTCCGTCCGGGCGCGAAGGTCACCCCCGAGACGATCGAATTGCCCCCGAGCAAGACCTGAGCCCCCGGGGCTCGACACGAACGCCTAGGTGCGCGCCGCGCGGCGCGCCCCGCACCGACGACGCAGGGCCCCGTCCGGGAGACCGGCGGGCCTCAGAGGTTTGACCGATGCGTTTCGCCCATTTCTTCGTCGACAGACCGATCTTCGCGTCCGTCACGTCGATCGTCTTCCTGATCCTCGGCTTCGTGGCCTACGAGAGCCTGCCGGTCTCGCAGTACCCCGAGATCGTGCCGCCGACCGTGACGGTGCGCGCCTCCTATCCGGGCGCCAACGCCGAGACCGTGGCCGCCACGATCGCGACGCCGATCGAGCAGGAGGTCAACGGCGTCGACAACATGCTCTACATGACGTCGTTGTCGACCAACGACGGCAACATGCTGCTGACCGTGACCTTCAAGGTCGGCACCAACCTCGATATCGCCAACGTGCTAGTGCAGAACCGGCTCTCGGTGGCGCAGCCGCGCCTGCCGCCGGACGTGCGCAACCTCGGCGTCACGGTCCGCAAGGCCTCGCCCGACCTGATGCTGGTCGTGCACCTGCTCTCGCCGAACAAGACCTACGACCAGAACTACCTCGCCAACTACATCTACCTGAACATCCGCGACGAGCTGCTGCGCCTCGACGGCGTCGGCGACATCACGATCTTCGGCGGTAACGAGTACGCGGAGCGCGTCTGGGTCGACCCGAACAAGCTGGCCGCCTACGGCCTCTCGGTCACCGACGTCACGACGGCCCTGCAGGAGCAGAACGTGCAGGTGGCCGCCGGCCAGCTGAACGGTCCGCCGGCCGCCAAGGGCGAGGCGTTCCAGCTCGTCGTGCAGTCGCAGGCCCGGTTCAAGACGCCCGAGCAGTTCGCCGAGGTGATCATCAAGGCGCAGGACGGGCGCCTCGTCCGGGTCAAGGACATCGCCCGCGTCGAGATGGGCCAGAAGGACTACACGACCAACTCGTTCCTCAACGACACGCCCGCGGTCGGCATCGGCGCCTTCCAGCGGCCGGGCACCAACGCGCTCGACGCGGCGGCGTCGGTCAAGAAGGTGATGGAGGAGGTCAAGAAGAACTTCCCGCCGGACGTCGAGTACCGCATCGCCTACAACCCGACGGAGTTCATCGAGGAATCGATCCACGAGGTCTACAAGACCCTGTTCGAGGCGGTCGGCCTCGTGGTCATCGTGGTGCTGGTGTTCCTCCAGAGCTGGCGGACCGCCCTGATCCCGGTCATCGCGATCCCGGTCTCGCTGATCGGCACCTTCGCGGCGATGGCCGCCTTCGGCTTCTCGCTGAACAACCTGACCCTGTTCGGGCTGGTGCTCGCGATCGGCATCGTGGTCGACGACGCGATCGTGGTGGTGGAGAACGTCGAGCGCAACATGGCCGAGGGCCTGTCGCCGGGCGACGCC
Source organism: Methylobacterium sp. yr668 (assembly GCF_900116245.1). Classification (NCBI taxonomy): domain Bacteria; kingdom Pseudomonadati; phylum Pseudomonadota; class Alphaproteobacteria; order Hyphomicrobiales; family Methylobacteriaceae; genus Methylobacterium; species Methylobacterium sp. yr668. The sequence continues at coordinate 73,970 of NZ_FOZY01000016.1, forward strand.
GCACACAAGACCATGGACGAGGTCGGCGGCGCGGTCATCGCCATCGCGCTGGTGCTCGCCGCGGTGTTCGTGCCGACGGCGTTCATCCCGGGCATCTCGGGCCAGTTCTACAAGCAGTTCGCGCTCACCATCGCGGCCTCGACCCTGATCTCGGCCTTCAACTCGCTGACCCTGTCGCCGGCGCTCTGCAAGCTGCTGCTGGTGCCCCACCACGCCCGCAAGGAGCCGAAGTTCTTCCTGACCCGGTTCGTGAACTGGCTGGCGAACGGCTTCAACCGCGCCTTCGACGCCACGTCGAACGCCTACGGCCGGACGATCCGGGTGCTCACCGGCGGGATCGTGGGCTTGGGCGTGATGCTGCTGGTCTACGCCGCGGTGATCGCTGGCACGCTCCACCTCGCGCAGACGACCCCCACGGGCTTCATCCCCGACCAGGACCAGGGCTACCTGATCGGCGTCGTCCAGCTCCCGTCCGGCTCGTCCCTCGATCGGACGACGGACGTGATCCTGCGCGCCGCCAAACAGGCCCGGACGGTCGACGGCGTGGCCAACGCGGTGATCATCGCGGGCTTCGACGGCGCGACCTTCACCAACACGACCAATGCCGGCGTGATGTTCCTGACCCTCAAGGGGGCGAAGGAGCGCGCGGAAGTGGGTCGGAGCGCGGCCGTCATCACCGGCGACGTGCTGAAGGCGACCTCGGACATCCAGGAGGCGCGGGTCATCGTCATCCCGCCCCCGCCCGTCCGCGGTCTCGGCAACGGCGGCGGCTTCAAGATGCAGATCGAGAGCCGCCAGTCCTCGGATATCGGCCCGCTCATGGCCGCCGCCGGCGAGGTGATCGCCCAGGCGAACCAGAGCGCGGACGTGCAGCGCGTCTTCACGACCTTCGATAACTCGACGCCGCAGCTCTTCCTCGACATCGACCGCACCATCGCGCGGATGCTGAACGTGCCGCTGGCCAATGTGTTCTCGTCGGTCCAGGCGGATCTCGGCGGCACCTACGTCAACGACTTCAACACCCTGGGCCGCATCTACCAGGTGCGCCTGCAGGGCGACGCGGCGTTCCGCACGTCTGTGCAGGACATCTCGCAGATCAAGGTGCGCTCCTCCACCGGCGCCCTGGTGCCGATGGGCACCCTCGCCTCGGTGCGGGACGTGACCGGTCCGCAGATCGTGCAGCGGTTCAACCTGTACTACTCGGTCCCGGTGCAGGGCGTGGCCAAGCCCGGCGTCTCCACCGGACAGGCGCTCACCGCCATGGAGGAGATCGCCAAGAAGGCGCTGCCCGACGGCTACTCGTACGACTGGACCGAGATCGCCTACCAGCAGAAGGCGGCGAGCGGCACGGCCGGCGCGGTCTTCGCTCTCGGCGTGCTGCTCGTCTTCCTCGTGCTCGCCGCGCAGTACGAATCCTGGGCGCTGCCGCTCGCGATCCTGCTGGTGGTGCCGACCGGCGTGCTAGCCGCGCTCGCGGGCGTGCAGTTCCGGGGGCAGGACAACAACATCCTGACCCAGATCGGCCTGATCGTGCTCATCGGCCTCGCGGCGAAGAACGCGATCCTGATCGTCGAGTTCGCGCACGACATCGAGCAGCGGGAGCATCGCGGCCCGGTCGAGGCGGCGGTCGAGGCCTGCCGTCTCCGCCTGCGCCCGATCCTGATGACCGCCTTCGCGTTCATCCTCGGCACCCTGCCCCTGGTCGTGGCGACCGGCCCCGGCGCCGAGATGCGCCAGGCGCTCGGCACCGCGGTGTTCTTCGGGATGATCGGCGCGACCTTCTTCGGCCTGTTCTTGACCCCGGTCTTCTACGTGGTGATCCGCCACTTCTCGATCTGGCTGGGCCGGTTCCGGAAGAAGCACACGCACGGCGATCCCGGCGGCGCGGCCCCGGCCCACGGCTGACGGCACACGCCCCCCGGGTCGCGGAACGATGGAAGCCGCGCCGGATCCGCGAGGATCGGGCGCGGCTTCCGCGCGACGGGCGGGGACGCCCGGTGTAGAGGCTCGCGGCATGCACGCCCTCGGTCGCCTGATTCTCGGGACCTTCGCCCTCCTGCTCGCAGTCCCCGCGGGCCTCGCGGTCCTGGTCCTGGCGCTGCTCGTCGACCCGGCCGCGCAGGCCTGGCTGTCCGGCGGGGCGCTCGCTGGACTCGACATGGCCCTGTCGGACCTCTCGGCCGGGCTGCCGCCGGAGGGGCTCGCCCTGCTCCTCGCCGGCCTCGCCAAGGCGCTGTTCGCGCTGCTGTTCGTGCCCCCGGCCGTGATCGGCCTCGGTGGTGAGATCCTCGGGCGCCGCGGCCTGCTGTGGTACGGCGCCGGCTGCGGTCTGCTCACCGCCGCCCTCCCCTGGCTGACGCGCGGCGCGCTCCGGTCCGGCGGCGCCCGCGACGCCGCCCTCCTCGCGGGCGAGGCGCGCCTGACGCTGATCCTGTTCGCGGTCGGTGCCAGCGCCGGCCTGGTCTACTGGCTGGTCGCCGGGCGCGGCGCGGGGCTCCTCCGAGACGGGCATCGCCCCGAGGGGACCTGACGCCGCCCGGCACGTCGCCCTTGGCCGCGGACACGCGGGCGCGCTACAGGGGAGCCGCCACGACACGGTTCCCGATGCTCGCCCTCCGCTCTCTCGCCTTCAACGTCTGCTTCTACGCCGTCACGACGGTCCTGGCCTTCGCCGGCCTGCCCATGCTGGTCTCCGGCCGGTCGGTGCTGCGGCTCGCCCGCGCCTGGGGGCGGATCACCCTGTGGCTCCTGCGGGTCGTCGCGGGAACGCGGGTCGAGTTCCGCGGGCTGGAGAACATCCCGGCCGGCCCCCTGTTGGTGGCGGCCAAGCACCAGTCGGCCCTGGAGACGCTGGCCCTCTGCACGGTGCTGCCGAACTTCGCCTACATCCTGAAGAAGGAGCTGCTGCTCATCCCGCTGATCGGCTGGTACCTGTCGCGCAGCGGCATGGTGGCGATCGACCGGTCGAAGGGCAGCCGGGCCATGAGCCTGATGAACGCCGCCGCCGGCGCGGCGATCCGGGACGGCCGCCAGCTCATCATCTTCCCCGAGGGCACCCGGCGTCCGGTCGGGGCGCCGCCCGCCTACAAGCAGGGGCTCTCGCACCTCTACACCGCCCTGAACGTGCCCTGCCTCCCCGTGGCGCTGAACACAGGCCTGTTCTGGTCGCGCAACAGCCTCGTGCGCCGGCCGGGCCGGGCGGTGATCGAGTTCCTGCCGCCCATCCCGCCGGGCCTGCCCCGCCAGGAGTTCCAGGCGCTGGCCCAGGAGCGGCTCGAGACGGCCTCGAACGCCCTCGTCGAGGGCGGCCTCCAGGGCCTCGCGGCCGATGGGCACGCCGTGCCGGCCGACGAGACGCCGGCCGCCGCAGACGCCCGACGCTGAGCCGTTCGCGAGCGCGGTTTTCCGCGTCGGACCGTCGCCCGGCGGCTTGTGGATAACGGGCATCGTCGCCACATCTCGCTCTAGGAACGTCGCCCTTGACGCCTGTGGATATCGCGCGTTAGGTTAGAACAAATGGCGAACAGAAGAGCCCTGTCCTGGTCGGCCGCGCTCCGCGACCTGAAGGACGATCGCACTCGGAGGCAGGATGTGCGTGAAGAACGCCTCAAGACGACCGCGGGTCTGCGCGGCTCCCCAGCGCTCCCGCTCTCGGCCTGGCGCGGCCGCTCCGGCCGGCGCTACGTGGTCGGTGTCCACCCGGCCGGCGGCTTCGACCTCGACGAGATGGCGCAGGCCGTGGTGATCGCCGTCCGCCGGGACAACGCCGGCATCGCCGAGATGGTCTCGGTGGCGAGTTCCAGCGAGAGCCCGCGCGACCATCTGCGCCGGACCTGGCTCGACCGTGTCCGCCGCCGGGGTGCCACCGAGATGCACGTTCACCGCCTCGCCGAGAACGAGGCCGAGCGGACGGCGATCGTCGAGGATCTGCAGGTCGACACCGTCGAGCCGGCGCAGGTCTGACCGGGAACGCGCCGCGCGCGGACGGATCGCGTCCGCAGCGGTCGACCCGTGGCGGTGCTGCCCCAGTTTCGCCCCTTGCGTGGCCACAAGCCGGGGTCACGATGTCCCCGCGGGGACGGGTCGGGGAGCGGAACGCATGGTGCAGGATCGGACGCGGCCGGAGGGTGCCGCTGAGACAGCTCCGGTACGGCGCGCGCGGCGATCCCGGCGGGGGCTGTTCCTGCCCTACATCCTGCTCGCCCTCGTGGTCGTGGGCTGGTCGGCCGGCTGGCTGTGGATGCGGGAGCGCGCGGCCAGCGAGATCGACGGCTGGATCGCCCGCGAGGCGACCGCCGGACGCACCTGGACCTGCGCGGACCGATCCCTCGGCGGCTACCCGTTCCGCCTGGAGCTGCGCTGCAGCGCCGTGACCCTCGAGCGCGCCGACGGGCGCTTCCGGCTCGGGCCGAGCACGGCGGTGGCGCAGATCTACCAGCCCCGCCTGGTCGTCTTCGAGAGCGCGGGCCCGTTCCACGCCGAGCAGGGCCCGCTGACCGGCGACGCGTCCTGGACCGCGCTCCAGGGCAGCTTCCACGGCGCCGCGGGGGGCTTCAGCCGCGCGTCCCTGGTCGTCGACAAGCCCGACATCACCGTGAAGGGCGCCGAGCCCGGCCCGATCGCGGTCTCGGGGCGGCATCTCGAGCTGCATGCCCGGCCGAGCCCGGGCCGCTTCGACTCCGACGGCGCCGTGGATGTCAGCCTGCGCCTGAACCAGGCGGCGGTACCGCAGCTCGACGCCGTCACTGGAACGCCGGATCCGGCCGATCTGGCCCTGGACGCGACCCTGACGCAGGCGACCGTGCTGCGCACCGGGACGGTGGCGCGCGAGCTGGAGCGCTGGCGTCAGGCGGGCGGCGCCCTCGACCTGACGGCGCTGTCGCTGGCCAAGGGGGCGCAGCGCGTCCAGGCGAAGGGCAGCCTCGCCCTCGACGCCGCCCACCGGCCCGCCGGGCAGATCGACCTGCGGGCGGCCGGCGTCGACGCGCTGGTCGGCAGCATCGTCGGCCAGCGCTTCGGCTCGGACCGGGGCGCCCTGGTGGGCCAGCTGGTCGGCGGGCTCCTGGGGCTGGCCCAGCGTCCCGGCCCCGACGCGCCGGCCGACGGGACGCCGCTGAAGGCGCTCCCGCCCCTCCGGCTCGTCGACGGCAAGCTCGTCTTCAGCGGCTTCCCGATCCCGAACGTCTACGTGCCGGCCCTGTACTAGGCGAGCGGCCCTGCCGGCCGGCACTGCCGGGTGGGCGGTGCGGGCGCGACCGGTATGACCGCTCGGCGCGCCGCGGGCCTGCTCGTCGGTGCGGGATCGGCTATAGGAGGCCGATGGCCTCCTCCCCGCCCCCGACCCGCGTGAAGATCTGCGGGCTCAGCTCCGAAGCGACCCTGACCGCCGCTCTGGAAGCCGGGGCGGACTGGATCGGCCTCGTGCACTTCCCCCGCAGTCCCCGGCACGTGGCGCTGGCGGGGGCCGCCGCGCTGTCGGCCCTGGCCCGCGGCCGGGCCGAGCGGGTCATCCTGCTCGTCGATCCGGACGACGCGCTTCTCGCCGCGTCCGTCGAGGCGGTGGATCCGGATCTGGTCCAGCTTCACGGCCGGGAGAGCCCGGAGCGCGTCGCGGCGATCCGTGCCCGGACAGGACGGCCGGTGATGAAGGCGCTCGGCATCGCGACGTCGGCAGATCTCGCGGCCCTGCCGGCCTACGCGGCGGTCGCCGACCGGATCCTGCTGGACGCCAAGGCGCCGCCGGACGCCGCCCTGCCGGGCGGCAACGGCCGGCGCTTCGATTGGGAGATCCTGCGCGGCGCCGCGCTCCCGCCCGGGACCATGCTGTCGGGCGGCCTCGACGCCGGAAACGTGGCCGACGCCCTCGCCCGCACGGGGATCGGCGCCGTCGACGTCTCGTCGGGTGTCGAGACGGCGCCCGGGGTGAAGGATCCGGCGAAGATCGCGGCCTTCGTGGCGGCCGCGCGCGGCCGGCGCTGAGGGGGCCGCCTCAGCGCGGGGCCGGCAGGGCCGTCCGGCCGGTATTCGGGACCGTGTAGACGCCCGAGGTCTCGGTCTCCGGCGCGTAGGCCCGCAGGCGGGTCGCCTCGCGCTCGTGCCGGACGGCCTCGCGGCGGTGATAGCGCGCCCGCGCGCGGGTCTTGCCCTGGCCGAGCCACGTGAAGATGCCGCCCACCACGATGCCCAGGGCCACCGCGCCGAACAGGATCGCGTAGAGCGGGAGATCGACGCTGAAGACCGGCGCGTCCACGTTGAACGGATCGAAGGAGAGCCGCACCGGCGCGCGATTGGCCACCGCCAGGAGGATCACCAGGGCGGCGATCGGCAGCAGCACGAGGCTCTTCAGGAAACGGATCATCGCGCTCACAGGTCCTTCCTACTCGGCGGCCGAGGCATTCTCGCCGATCCCGGCGGCGTTCAGGCGCTGGCGCATCTCCTTGCCGGTCTTGAACACGGGGATCGCCTTCTCGGACACGGCAACGGCGGCACCCGTGCGCGGGTTGCGTCCCCGGCGCGCCTCCCGGCGCTTGACCGAGAAAGCGCCGAAGCCGCGCAGCTCGACCCGGTCGCCGCGGGCCAGCGCGTCGGAAATGGTGTCGAGGATCGCGTTGACCAGGATCTCCACGTCGCGCTGGTAGAGATGCGGGTTCTGCTCGGCGATCTTGAGGACGAGCTCCGACTTGATCATGGCGTGGGATCTTCTCGCGGGATCGGGGCGGGCTGCGCGGCGGCGGTCGTTCAGGGTTCCGGGCGCCAGAGGGCGAGCATCCCGCCTCGGGCGGCCTCGGCCTCGGCGCCGACGGATCGCAGCCGCGCCGCCAGGCCTTCCAGGCCGAGGAGGTCGGCGCCGATCCCGGCGGCCGACCACAGGGAGAACCGGCTCTCCGAGGCAGGCTTCCAGTCCTTGATCGGCAGGTTCGTCTGGACGCCGCGGGCGCTCTCCAGCCACGCCACCGCCTGCCGCTCGCCGCCGAGCTCGTCGACGAGCTTCAGCGGCACGCTCTGGCGCCCGCTGAACACCCGTCCGTCCGAGACGGTGCTGAGCTGGGCCGGATCCATGCCGCGGCGCTCCGCGACGAGGCCCTTGAACCACGCGTAGGTGTCGCCCACCACGGAGGCCAGCGCGGCGCGCGCCTCCGGCGAGGTCGGGGTGAAGCCCGAGGGCTCGGCCTTGAGCGGCGACGACTTCACCGACTCGACCTTGACGCCGACCTTGTCCAGCAGACCCGAGAAGTCGGGGTACTGGAACAGCACGCCGATCGAGCCGACCAGGCTGGTCTCGCGCGCGACGATGTGATCGGCCGCGATCGCGGTGATGTAGGCGCCGGACGCGGCGGTGCCGTCCACGAAGGCCACGATCGGCTTCTTGGCGGCGAGCGCCCGGAGGTTGCGGAAGATCTCCTCCGAGCCCGTAGTCGTGCCGCCCGGCGAGTTGATCGAGACGATCACGCCCTTCACGGCGTCCGAATCGCCGACCCGCTTCATCAGCTTGGCGGTGGCCTCGCTCCCGGCGATGAAGCCCGAGACGGAGATGCGGGCGATCTGGGGCTGCACCGCGAAGGCGCCGTCCGCGCCCGTCCGCACCCGGTACCCGAGGGCCCCGACCGCCACGATGAGGCCGCCGACGCCGAGCACGCGCCAGAGGGACAACCTGCGGCGCAGGCGCCGCCGGTCAATCAGCAGTTCGGCATCGGCTGCCATGCTGTCGCTTCCCCTAAAGCACCCCGACCGGCCCCTCGACGGGGTGCGGGAGGCGTACCCCCGCGCCGGGCAAGTCCTTGGTTTCCTTCGGCTCGCCCGGCCCGAGCCGAGCGAGGCCGGTGTTCTAGAGCATTTTCCGCGGGCCTGGATACGGGGCGCGCGAAGAAAATGACGGGGCGGCCCGTCGCTGTCGCGCCGGGCGGCGCGACCCGGCCCGCCTCCCGCCTCCGGCAACCTTGGATTGCCGGCGCGAAATGAAAAACCCGCGCGGGACCAGGGTCCCGCGCGGGTCTCAACGAAGCGGAACCGCCGCCCGGACAGGCCGGGCGGCAGAGCCGGAGTCTCACTCGTCGTCGGAGCGCTTCTTGTTGAAGGCGGCGCCGAGGATGTCGCCGAGCGAGGCGCCCGAATCGGCGGAGCCGAACTGGGCCATGGCCTCCTTCTCCTCGGCGACCTCGAGGGCCTTGATCGAGACCTGCACGCGGCGGGCCTTCCGGTCGAACTGGACGACGCGGGCGTCGAACTTCTCGCCGGTGGCGAAGCGCTCGGGGCGCTGGTCGCCGCGGTCGCGGGCGAGTTCGGCCCGGCGGATGAAGGTCTGCATGTCGGTGTCGACGATCTTCACCTCGACGCCGGCATCCTTCACCTCGACCACCTCACAGGTGACGATCTGACCCTTCTTGATCTCGCCGGCCTCGGCGAAGGGGTCACCGCCGAGCTGCTTCACGCCCAGCGAGATCCGCTCCTTCTCGACGTCGACGTCGAGAACCTGGGCGCGGACCATGTCGCCCTTCTTGAACTCCTCGATGACCTGCTCGCCGGGACGGTTCCAGTCGAGATCCGACAGGTGTACCATGCCGTCGACGTCGCCCTCGAGGCCGATGAACAGGCCGAACTCGGTCTTGTTCTTGACCTCGCCCTCGACCTCGGAACCGACCGGGTGCTTCTCGGCGAAGGCCTCCCAGGGGTTCTGCAGGGTCTGCTTGAGGCCCAGCGAGATGCGGCGCTTGACCGGATCGACTTCCAGGATCTGAACCTCGACCTCCTGGGAGGTGGAGACGATCTTGCCCGGATGGACGTTCTTCTTGGTCCAGCTCATCTCGGAGACGTGGATCAGGCCCTCGATCCCCGGCTCCAGCTCCACGAAGGCGCCGTAATCGGTGATGTTGGTCACGCGGCCCTTGAGCTTGGCGCCCTCCGGGTAGCGGGCGGCGATGCCCTCCCACGGATCGGCGAGCAGCTGCTTGATGCCGAGCGAGATGCGGTGCGTCTCGTGGTTGATCTTGATGATCTTGACCTTCACGGTCTGGCCGATCGTGACCACCTCGGACGGGTGGTTCACGCGGCGCCACGCCATGTCGGTGACGTGCAGCAGGCCGTCGATCCCGCCGAGGTCGACGAACGCGCCGTACTCGGTGATGTTCTTGACGACGCCGTCGATGACCTGACCTTCCTCGAGGTTGGCCACCAGCTCGGAGCGCTGCTCGGCGCGGCTCTCCTCGAGGACGGTCCGGCGCGACACGACGATGTTGCCGCGGCGGCGATCCATCTTGAGGATCTGGAACGGCTGCGGGGTGCCCAGCAGCGGGGTGACGTCGCGGACCGGGCGGATGTCGACCTGCGAGCGCGGCAGGAACGCCACGGCGCCGTCGAGGTCGACCGTGTAGCCGCCCTTGACCTGGTTGAAGATCGTGCCGGTGACGCGGTCGTTGTTCTCGAACGACTTCTCGAGCTTGACCCAGCTCTCCTCGCGGCGCGCCTTGTCGCGCGAGATGACGGCCTCGCCGAGCGCGTTCTCGATCCGGTCGACGTAGACCTCGACCTCGTCGCCGACCTTCAGCTCGCCCTCGCGGCCGGGACCGGTGAATTCCTTGAGCGCGACACGGCCTTCCGTCTTGGCGCCGATGTCGATGACGGCCACGTCCTTCTCGATCGCGACGACGCGACCCTTGACGACGGAGCCTTCGGTGATCTCGTGTTCGAGGAAGCTCTCCTCGAGGAGGGCTGCGAAATCCTCGCGGCTCGGGCCACGCCCCAGAGCGGTACCTGCGGTCATTCTGTCTCCTGAACGGCCCCCGGCGGAGGCCCGTTGCGTCGGCGGCTCGCGTTGCAGGCGCCCCCGTTCGCCGCGGCCTTCCCGGAGTCTTTCGGGAGAGGCGACCGGTCCCGCGGGACCCGGTTTGCCGACGCGTCGATACGGATGACGAGGGCGGTCCGTCCGGCGGCCCGGCGGGCGCGCCAGAAGACGAGCGCGCGAGGGCGGATCCGGGAGGACGCTCGTCCCCTACAGCATCGGCCTTGCGACTTCAACCGATTAGGGTTTTAGGCTCGCGGGGCGGAGGACGGTCCGCGGGGTCCGGGCGATATCGGTGGTCTTGCCGCCGGCCGCAGATCCGGCAAACTTGTCCGCCGTCGAACGTCTGCGGTCGCGCTTCCGACGGCCGAGGGGGCAACCCCGCTCGACCGAGGTCCGCGCCGGTCGGCGATCCGGGGCGTAAGGGGGTGAAGCGTGGGTTGTCCTGATCTCGACTCTCGGGCTGCCCGCCGTCGGCGCGGCGGCACTGCGCGCTCCGCGCGATCCGGGGCCTGAGCCCCCGATGCCGAACGGGTACAACACCCCGATGGAGATGCTGGCGCGCAAGCTCGACAGCATCGCGCGGCTCGCCGATTCCGACCGCGCGGCGCTTCTCGATCTGCCGCACACGGTCCGGAACCTGCCGGCCCGCCACGACATCGTCCGGTTCGGCGACCGACCGACCCACAGCTGCCTCGTCCTCCAGGGCTGGGTCTACCGCTACGCCGCCCTCGCCGAGGGGGGGCGGCAGATCCTGTCGTTCTACATCGCGGGCGACGTGCCGGATCTGCAGAGCCTCCACCTGCACCGGATGGATCACAACCTCGCCACCCTGACGCCCTGCGTCGTGGCGCTGATCGCGCACGACGACCTGCGCGCGGTCCTCCTGCGCAATCCGGGGCTCGCCGGCACCCTCTGGCGCGACAGCCTCATCGACGCCGCCCATTACCGCGAGCGGATCACCAGCCTCGGGCGGCGGCAGGCGCTGGGGCGCGTGGCCCACCTGTTCTGCGAACTCTATCTCCGGCAGAAGGCGGTCGGGCTCGCGCGCGGCCTGAGCTGCCCGCTGGTGCCCAAGCAGTCCGAACTCGCCGACGCGCTCGGCCTGACGAGCGTCCACCTGAACCGGGTCCTGCGCACCCTTCGCGGACGGGGGCTCGTCACGCTGAGCGGCGGCATCCTGACGATTGAGAACTGGGACGCGCTGACGGAGGTCGCGGAGTTCGACCAGACGTTCCTGCACCTGGCGAACAACCCGGCGCCGGCCCGCGAGACCGCCGAGGCGATCTAGCGGGTTGGGCCGGGTGACGCGGCGGGCGCGCGCCTCAGGCGGCCCGGGCCAGGGTCTCCGGCGGCTCGACCACTGCGTCGGTGTGGACGTCGAACCGGACCAGATGGGCGGCACCGAAGCTCGTCGTCAGGGCGCAGTCGGTGGCGTCGCGGCCGCGGGCCATGACGATGCGGCCGATGCGGGGCCGGTTGTGGCGGGCGTCGAACGTGTACCAGCGCGGCCCCTCGGGGCCCTCGAGGAAGACCTCGAACCACGCGGAGAAGTCCATCGGCGCCGGGTCCTTCGGCACGCCGATATCGCCGAGGTATCCGGTGGCGTAGCGCGCCGGGATGTTCATGCACCGGCACAGGGCGATCGCCAGGTGCGCGAAGTCCCGGCACACGCCGACGCCCTGGGTGTAGCCGTCGAAGGCGGTGCGGGTCGCGTCGGCCTGCTGGTAGTCGAAGCGCAGGCGGGTATGGGCGAAGTCGACGATCGCCTGGACGCGGGCCCAGCCCTCCGGCGTGCCGCCGAACAGGGACCACGCGATGCCCGACAGCTTGTCGGTGTCGCAGTAGCGGGAGCCGAGCAGGTACGGCACGACGTCGTCCGGCAGGTCCTGGACGGCGATCTGTCGGGCGCCGGGGGCCTGATCGTCCGGCAGCCCGCTGTCGGCGATCGTGAAATCGGCCGCCATGGTGATCCGGCCGCCCGGCGCGACGATGCGCGTGCAGACGTTGCCGAAGGCGTCGACGTGCTGCGACGCCGCGACCGGCGGATCGAAGGCGATCACCTCCGGCGTCAGGAGGTCGCCCCGCCGCTCCGGGCGCACGTTGAGGAGCAGGTTCATCGGCGTGGGGCCGAACGTGTCGAAGGCGATCGAGAAGCCGGTGCGGATATGCATCGTCGGGGACCGTGAGGAAGGACGCCGGCCGGAGGAGCGGCAGGCGGGTCGTTACAGTACAGGGCCCAATAAGCCGCGAGCCGGGGTCGAGTTCCGTCGATCACGTCAGTTCAAGACAGTTTGAGCTGCCCGAATATTTGGCAGAGTGGTGCCCGCGCCGGACGTGCCGCGCCCGGACCGGCCGGCATTCGATGAGCCATGCGAGAGCCTTGCGGGAGCCATGCGGCAGGCCGGGGGCGGGGCTGCGGTCAAGCGGGGCGGTCCGTCACCGCGCCATGTTGCAACGCACACGGCGCCCTCTTATCCCAGGCCGCTCGACTCCAGGGCCTGCCGGCACCGCCCGGCCCGGCCTGCTGCCAGACGATCGACGCCCATGACGCCCGACAAGCTTTCCCTGCCGAAGGACAAGATCCGCGTCCTGCTGCTCGAGGGCATCAACGACAGCGCCGTGGCGCTGATGCGGGCGGCCGGCTACACCAACCTGACCCGGCTGCCGAAGGCGCTGGACCGGGAGGCCCTGCACGAGGCGCTCCAGGGCGTGCACATGGTGGGCATCCGCTCGCGCACGCAGCTCGACGCGGCCGCCTTCGAGGCGGCGGACCGGCTCCTGGCCGTGGGCTGCTTCTCGGTCGGCACCAACCAGGTCGACCTGGACGCGGCGCGCCACCGCGGCATCCCGGTCTTCAACGCGCCCTTCTCCAACACCCGCTCGGTGGCGGAGCTGACGATCGGCGAGATCGTGATGCTGCTGCGCCGGATCGTTCCGCGCTCGGTGGGCGCCCACGCGGGCCGATGGGACAAGTCGGCGGTGGGCTCGCTGGAGGTGCGCGGCAAGACGCTGGGCATCGTCGGCTACGGCAATATCGGCACGCAGCTCTCGACCCTGGCCGAGGCCATGGGCATGCGGGTGCTGTTCTACGACCACACCGACAAGCTGCGCCACGGCAACACCGAGCCGGTCGAGACGCTGCACGCCCTGCTGGCGCAGAGCGACGTCGTCTCGCTGCACGTGCCGGAGACCGACGCCACCGCCAACCTGATCGGCGCCGCCGAGATCCGGGCGATGAAGCCCGGCGCCTTCCTGATCAACAACGCCCGGGGCACCGTGGTCGATCTCGAGGCGCTGGCCGCGGCCCTGCGCGACGGCCATCTCAAGGGCGCGGCCGTCGACGTCTTCCCGGTGGAGCCCGGCTCGAACGCCGAAGCGTTCGTGAGCCCGCTCCAGGGCCTCGAGAACGTGATCCTCACCCCGCATATCGGCGGGTCCACCGAGGAGGCGCAGGAGCGGATCGGCTCCGAGGTGGCGCGCAAGCTCGTGGACTATTCCGATATCGGCTCGACGGTCGGCGCGGTGAACTTCCCGCAGGTGCAGCTCCCGGCCCGTCCGACCGGGACGCGGTTCATCCACGTCCAGCGCAACCTGCCCGGCATGCTCGGGCGGCTCAACGACGTGTTCTCCCGCGGCCACGTCAACATTGCCGCGCAGTTCTACCAGACCGACGGCGAGGTCGGTTACGTGGTGCTGGAGACCGACGCCACCGACGCGGATGCCGAGGCGCTGCTCACCGAGATCCGCGCCATCCCGGGGACGATCCGGGCCCGCCTCCTCTACGAGCGCCGCTGATCCCGAGGCGGGCGCGGGAATTTACGATGCGCGCGTGAACGCGGCGGGTCTTGCCGCGTTCGTCTTGCGCGGCCAAGCTGGCCGCTGTTCAAGTCAGGGACGGCACCATCGACGGCCTCGGCCGGTCGAGCGCCCGGCCGGCGGAGGAATTGCGGTGACGAAGCGTGTAGCGTGCGCATGGGCCGGCCTCGTGCTCGGCATCGTCGGGTCGGTCTCGGTCGTCTCCGGCGCGTCGGCGGATTGCCTGCGCCGGGTCTACAACCGGTCGAACCTCGTTCTGGTCGCCCGTCAGGACGGCGGCCCGCCCGCCACGCTGCTGCCCGGCCAGTCGCTCCCGGTGCGGCTGGCGCGGCCGGGCCAGATCGACATCGCGGCCTATTGCGGTGCGCCGGGCGCGGGCGGGACCCCGGTCACCCAGCGGACCTTCGATTACGAGGCGGTGCTCGACCGCTGCTTCGTCCGGTTCGGGGGCGACCTGTTCGTGCCGCAGATCGGGCGCGGCTTCATCGGTCTCCAGGAGACGGCCCCGTTCACCGTCAACAACCCGCGCCAGGGCGACATCATCCTCGGGCCCGCGGCCGGCGCGTCTTGCCCGCTGCCGGCCGCCGCTCCCGTGCTGAGCCGCCGGGGTTGAGCGTCAGAGATAGTGCCGGAAGACGACGCCCGCGTCGTCGTTCGCGGCCGGTTGCGCGGGCGACACCGGCCCGATGAACGGGCTCGCGAGGCGCAGGGCCACGAGGCCGAGGGCCGCGAGCGCCGGGGCGAACAGGCGGAACGGGCGAGCGAGCATGGACGCCTCCGTCGCGCCGCCGATCCCGCCCGCGTCGTGCGGACAGACTGGGTGCGCCTGTGAAGGATCGCACCTTACGGCCGAGCTGGACGTGCCGAAGCGCACATGGGTAACGTTAAGGTCGTGCCCGGATCGCGGTGCCGGCGGGGACGACGTGACGGTCGGGCGCTTGCGTCCATCACCTCGCTGGCAAGTCCGCCGATGCCCTCCTATGCTGCCCACATCGGGGGCTGCCTGGGATCGCGCTGCACGGGCCGCGGCGGCGCTTCCCGGGTAGAACCGACTGCGTGAACGAGGACGCGCGTATGCTGACCCAGACAGGCAACTCGATTCTCCGAGGCGATCTCGGCGTCGAGGAGACCACCGAGTCCGACAACATCGTCCGCTGGGACGGCGAGCGGCTCTACGTGGAGCAGGACGTCTACCACAACGGGCAATTGGTTCACCGCAAGTACCGTCGCACCGTCACCGAGCCCGTCGCCCACGCGCTCTGGGCGATCATCAACCGCGCCAAGCAGTGAGCTGGCAGTGAGCTGGCGGGCGCGTCGCGGACGCGCCCGCCCGATCCGGGCTTCCGCCAGCCCCGGCCGCGCCGGCGCGGAGCCTCGCGGACGTGTTCGGTGAGCCACGGCGAGTCGGGGACCGGATCTTCGAGCGGTGCGGCAGGAGACGCCGCCTGTATCGGTTGCGCGGCGGGGCGTTCGGTCCCGGATTCCGGTCCCTGCGTTCCGGATCCTCGCTATCCTCGACGATCCCGCGGCGGTGCGTCCCAGCCCGAGGCGCGGCCGCACCGACATCCCTTCCGCGCCGGGCGCTCCGGGCTCAGCCCGAGACCGCGCGCAGCTAGGCGGCGACGGCCGCCGTCGGTGCGACGAGGGTGAGATGGGCCGGCCGCAGCGCCTCGAGGCGGTCATGGGCGTTGTCGAACGCGGCCCGGATCGTCGTGCCCGCGTCCTCGACGGCGACCAGCACCGCCAGCTTCTGGGCGGTGGCCCGATCGGCGAGACCGCGCGCGGCCGAGACGAGCGACTGCTCCAGGCTCAGGAATTCCGTCTCGGCATCTTTCCCGGCCTCGCGCGCCACCGACGCGAGGCGGTCCAGTACGGCTTCCAGGGCGTGGCGCAGGACAAGCGTCCGCACGCGCTCCTGCAGGAGCGCCCTCTCGTCGATCTTCATCGGAATCGGTCCGGGTTCGGGAACACGTCCAAGCTCTCATACTTCGGGGCCGTGTGCAGCCACCTTTTTGCAACAGCGCAATACTGTCTCGCGACATGAGCGCTCCGCGGGTTCAACGTCTCGCGGGCCCGATCCGGCACAGTTGTTCTACAATCGTGTGCCGAGTATTTGGGCATTTCCAGAATCGAATGCGCCGTCTCGACAGATTCAGCGCACAGAAACGCCCGCTTGGAGGCCCGGTTCGCCGTCCGAATACCTCCGCTCCGGCAGGGGCGATGCTGGGGCCGCACCGCTCGAGCCACCGTCCGACCCGGGCCCGCGGCGTCCGGAGCGCGCTCCGCGGGTCAGTACGGCGTGCCGCCCCGGCGCCGGTCCCGCAGGGCCTCGGCGTGCCATTCCAGCTCGTCGAGGAAGCGGCCGGCCGCCGCCGCGAGCCAGGGCTCGGCGGGAACGCCCTGCGCGTCGATGACCTTCTGGAGTCGCGGGATCGGCAGAAGGGAGGGGATGCTGGACATGCCCATCTCGGCGAGCATGGCCCGCAGCGGCATCGCGGCCCGGACGCCGCCGAACTGGCCGGCCGAGTAGCAGCAGATGGCCGAGGGCCGCCAGAAATACTCCTCGAGGAAGTGATCGAGAGTGTTCGACAGTGCCGGCGGCACACCGTGGTTGTACTCGGCCGTGACGACCAGGAAGGCGTCGGCGCGGCGGAAGAGGTCGGCGCAGCGCTGCAGGGGCTCCGGCGCCGTCCCGGCCGGGTATTCCTTGTACATCCTATCGAGGAGCGGGAGCGCCAACTCGGCCGGATCGACCAGGGGGGCGGCGTGGCCGCGGGACTCCAGCTGCGCGATCAGGAAGCGCGCGGCGCGGATGCCGATGCGGTCGCTCCGAACGCTGCCGAGGATCACGGGGACGGTCAGGGCCATGGCGCTCTCCGGTTGCCCCGATCATGCCAGAGGCGGCCACGCCGCTCCAGCCGCGGGCCGGGCCCGGGATCGTCAGGCCTTGGTGGTGCTGGTCAGCGCGGCCGCGATGCCGAGCGGTCCGCCGGCCGCGTAGGCGGTCACCGCCTTGGTCACCTGCTGCAGGAAGGATTGCAGGTCGCTGCCGCTGCCGGTCGCCGTCGCGGGATCGGCGGTCGCGGTGGCGGACGTGCTGGTGGACGTGCTGGTGGACGTGCTCGCGGACGAGGCCGCGGATGAGGCCGCGGACGCGTCGGTCGCGGTGCCGGCCTGGGCCGCACCCTCGCTCTGCTCGGCATCCGACACCGGCCGGTGGCCGTGATGGCCGCGATGGTGATGGACGGCGGACGCACCGCCCGCGGCCTGACCGGGCGCCGTACCGGTGGCGGTGCCGGTCGTCGACGTGTCGTCGGCGTTGGCCGCGGCTTCCGCGGGCGCCGTGACGCCGTTCTGCAGCCCCATCTGGCTGAAGTCCGACTGCAGCTGGAGGAGCGACGCCATCAGGTCGTTCGACAGGGTCGGAGTCGAGGCCGTCCCGGTCGACGGGGCCGTGTCGTCCGCGGCCGCCTGCTTGCCGGTCTCCTGGTTCGCCGTCGCGGCGGTGCCGACATCGAGGCGGGCAACGTTCGCCGCGCGCGCCTGCCTGAGGGCGCTGACGAGGTCCCGCTGGAGTGAACTGCCCGAAACCGTGTTGACCGACATGGTACGCCTCCGCGACCGCCCTCACGGTGGTCAGGCACGGGTCGTTCCAGAATTTTCCCAATGATTTCAGCGGCGCATCCGGGCTCTCGGCCGGCAGGTTCGGCCGAGCGGCAGAATCTGCCGGCCGCGCCGGCCGACAGATACCGCATCGGCATGGATCCGGTCGGGTCGCGCGCGCCGGTCGTCGCGACGGCGCAGGTTCTCGGGCGGTGTCGCCGTCGCCGCCACGGAGATCCGGGCCCATTCGCATCGTCTCGCGCGGTTCCCGAACAGCCGCGACGTGCCGCCATCGTCGCGCGATTGTCCGAAGTAGAACAGTCGATCAATCGCTCTATCGCAGTCGCGATGAGCGGAGGTGCGTGTGTCGTTCTATTCGCGCGCCACGGCTCAGCTCTCGAGCGTGGCCGGAACAACTGCGCCCGGAACGATGAGTACCCTGTCGGGTTGGCTCTTTACTCGTCACCACGAGGTGCACATGACGACCAAGCCACCGCCCGTTCCGCCGGCCAACCGGTCCGACAAAGGCCCCGGCAGCGCCACCGAAGCGCCGCTCACGCAGGGGCGCGCCGGATCCCAGAACGAGGATCCGGACAAGGTCGGCCAGGCCGGAAACTCCAAGGTGAACACCACCAACCAGGGCTACCAGCAGGATCGCTGACCGCCCGATCCGCGCGGGCACCGCGACCCGCCGTGCCCGAGACGTGATGATCCGCATCGGAGAATGATCATGGCGAATGCCAGTCGGCACAAAGTCGGTCCCGGCGCTCAGGGCAAGGGGACCGGATCCGGGGCCATGTCGGACCTGCCCGAAGGCGTGCTGCCGGAGAACATGGTGCTCAGCAACCGCGACAAGTCGCGGCACAGCGACGAGCGCGGGCTGGACAGCAAGAACGTCCAGACCGAGCAGTACCAGGACCACGCCGGCAACCGGCAGGTGGTTGCCGAGACGGGCGCCGACACCGACGGCAACACGAGCGGCCTCGCGAACCCGAAGACGGACGAGTCCGGGGCGCAGAGTAGCCTCAAGGCCCAGCAGCGCTCGTAGGTCTCCGGCTCACGAGCGGCGCGCCGCTCTCCGATCTGTGGCGGGACAAAAGGAAGCGGGATTGGCCGTCTCGGGCGCGACGTTGATCAGAGTAGACGCAACAGAGCCTGAGTGGCGACCATGAACACGACAGTCACAGCGTTCGCGTCGGCAATCCTTGCCGGCGCTCTTCTCGGGGCGCCGACCGGAGCCCAGGCGCAGGCGGGCAGCTTCGCCAACCACGGCTTCGGCAACCACAATTTCGGAGCCGCGGCCGTCGGCGGCGGCGGCTTCAGCAGTCCCGGTGTCGGGGCTGGCGCCGCGGGCGGCGGCTTCGCCAACCGGGGCTTCGGCAATCACGCCTTCGGGCCGGCTGCCGGTGCCGGAGGGGGTAGCTTCGCCAATAACGGCTTCGGCAACCACAATTTCGGCCGACCGGCTGTCGGCGGCGGATTCGCCAATCCCGGGTTCGGGCACGGGCTAGGCGCCCACCGGGGCTACGGTCATCATCGCCATTACGGCTACAACCGCGGCTACTACGGCCGCCCCTACGGCTACGGCTACGGACGGGGCGGATACGGGCTCGGCGGCCTCGGCGTCGCCGTGGGCGGTCTGTACGGCGGCTACGGTTATCCGGGATACGGCTACGACACCGGGTACTACGGCGGTTATGCGCCCGTCACGTACGGCTACGCCGACACCGAAACCTACCGCGTCGCGGACGACGACCGTTACTGCGCGCGCCGGTTCCGATCCTACGACCCGCAGAGCGGAACCTATCTCGGCCGGGATGGACGTCGCCACCGCTGCCGGTGAGCCGCGACCGTCCTGACGACGGCCGCATCCGGCTCGGACCATCCCCGCCGACGCCGCGGCGTCTGCGGGGATGAAGGTGCCATCGTCACGGCCGGCCGGATCGGCGCGGCGGATCGCCGGCGCTAGGCGTCCGCCTCGCTCGCGTCAGCCCCGCCGGTCGCACCCAGTGCGGGCCCAGGCCGATACGCGTCGAGCGTCGCGTAGGCATCGGTGTCGGTGAGCCCGAGCCGCTCCATGTCGGTCAGGAAAGACAGGATGTCGGCGTCGACCGGCTCGCCACTCTCCTTGCGCTCGATCAGGGTATTGACCAGCTCGAGGGCGCTGATCGACGTGACGCTGGGTTCGTTCGCATCGGGGAAAGCCATGGCCGGTCTCTCGCAGGAGGGCTCCGGGAACTAGGTCACCGCGAGGCCATCGGCCATACGCGACGGCCGTCGCGGTCAATCGAGGTCGATGTCGCCGCGCGTTCCGACAGCGCGGTGCCACGTCCGTCACATCGTCGGATGCGACGTCGGCGCGCTCTCGCGATCCAGGGCCTCGTGCTGCCACGTGGGATGGTGCGCGTCCGGTCCGACGTGCTGGCCGACATACAGGGACGCGAGCAGGCCGAGCAGGAGGAACAGACCGATGGTCACCGCGTCCGGATGCCGGCGCGCGCTGTGGATGCCGAAGCACCCCAGCGTGAAGACGGCCGCCAGGGCCAGGGAACCGAGCATGCCGCCCGACATCGGGATCACCGCCGTGCCTGTCGTCGTGGCTCAGCGCGCCGCGCCACATCGGGGCGGGCGGCACGGGCGCACGACGTAGACGTTCGAGGGCGCGCGAAACATCCCTCCATCCATCGGCGCCACCGCGCGCCGGATCCCGCGGGGAGTGTGGAGGATCGATCTGCGACGGCACCGGTCGGCAGAGGCGCCGGCATGCCCGCATCGCGCCAGTCGAACACGGCACGTCGCACGTATTGACGGATGCCGGAACGGCAACGCTGTTCCCGAACCTCAGAACCCGGGACGGGTGAGAGAGCCGAAAACTCAGTTCGATCAAGATGTTGGTAAGTGGATGGCTCCCCGAGCAGGACTCGAACCTGCGACAAGGCGATTAACAGTCGCCTGCTCTACCAACTGAGCTATCGGGGATCACGAGGGGGTCTCTACACACCGGGATGGCGGGACGCAAGGGCCTCGATGCACGATCCGCGTCCAAACCGACGCGCTGCGCCCCCCGACACAGCGCGTGGCGCCTCCCGCGGAGGTCGGGAGGCCCGGAATGTGACTGATCGGCAACATCGTCGCCGAGGCCCGTCGCCGGCTCTGCCGGTCCGCGGCCGGTGGAAGTCATCCGTCTGTCGTCTCCCGCTCCTACGGGGACCGCCTGCCGGCGCGCCGGTGTGACGACCCTGCCGCTATGCCGACCCATCGCTGCCTCGACCCACAGGACCCCTACGCCGAACGCGAGGTGCGCGTCGCCTTCGAGTGGAGCGCCGACCATCCCCGCCTGATCGCGGCCCTGGACGAGCACGAGGCCGATATCCTCCCCGACCTCGTGGAGGCCCAGCGCGACGATCTCCGTCGCGAGATCGTGGCCGCCCTACCGCTTCCGGAGCCGTGCATCCCAGGTCGGACCGAGATCCGCCTGCCGTGATCGCCGACCCGTGTCCCGCGCGGTCGGGCGCGCGGCGATCCAGCTTCGTCCGGGCGAAACAGTCCTCCTGCCTGCCGGCGCATCTGCCGACAGCGCTCGCGAGACTGAACTGACAATCCGGCACCGGCCGAGATCCGCGAATTCTTCCTCCGATGAGCCTCTGGATGCTGAGGTTGAGCCGGGCCGCGCGATGGCAAAAATCTCGGATCTTCGGAGTATAAGATAAATGTTTTTGCCGGCTATATTTACCTGTTCAAAAAGATTTGCTTCGATATAGCTGCGGTCACACGAATCTCTGGCCAGAAGCGGCTCGTCGCCATGCGCATCTCACTCGGCCTGAAGCTCTCCGCGGTGATCGGGCTGCTGGCCCTGGTGGCGATCGGCATCGCTGCCTTCGCGGTTCGACAATCGAACTGGGAGCAGGAGCGGGCGGCCGCCACCGACCGGATCTGGAACGCCGGCCTTCAGGCGGGCGCCCTGGGGCAGGCGATCGAGCACGCGGTGGTGCAGGCTACGGCCCTCTACACCGCGGAAGACACGACCGAGGCGCGCACACGGTTGTCGGCGCTCCACGACGCCCTCGCCACCGTGGAGCAGGTGCGGGTGCCCTTCCTCGAGGCCATGGAGGATCAACTCCCCGCCGACCGTCGGCGGCGGTTCGACCTCTTCGTCAAGGAATTCGTCGCCTACCAGACCGATACGGCCGAACTCGGTCTCACGGTCTCGCCCAAGGCCGCGCTGATCCAGGCGACCGACGAGGCAACCGTGAAGAACCGCGAGCGCATGGTGGCCGAGATCGGCATTCTCGGACGGGAGGTGCTGAACCGCCTGAACGCCCGTCGCGCCGCGGACGCGGCCGACCGCCGTCGGGCGCGGATCACCCTGGTGGCCGTGCCGGCCGCGGCGCTGGCGTTCGGCCTCCTCGCGGCGATCTGGATCATCGTGAGCCAGGTGCGGCGGCCGCTGCATCGGCTCAAGGAGGGGATGACGGCGCTCGCCGCCAACGATCTCGGCCGCGCGATCCCGTTCACGCACCGCCGCGACGAGATCGGCGAGATGGCCGCCGCCATCGCGGCGTTCCAGACGGCGCTGATCGAGAAGCGCGACCTCGACGCCGAGGCGCAGGCGCGGCGCGACCGCGACCGCAGCCGGGCGGAGGCCCTGGCCGCGGCCACGCGCACCTTCGAGGCCGAGACGCACCGCGCCGTCACCGATCTCGCCGACTCGGCCGAGGCGATGCAGGCGGCGGCCGACACGCTCTCGGGCAACGCGGGCGCGATGGCGGCCGAGTCGGCCGTCGTCGCCGGAGCGTCGCAGCAGAGCGCGGGCCTCGTCGACAGCATCGCCAGCGCGGCCGAGGAACTCTCGGCCTCGGCGCGGGAGATCGAGGCGCGGGTCCGTCACACCAGCGCGATCGCCACCTCGGCCCTCTCCGACACGCAGGGGCTCAAGGAGACGGTGATGAGCCTCTCGCAGGCGGCCGAGGAGATCGGCGCCGTTGTCACGCTGATCCGCGAGGTGGCCGAGCAGACGAACCTCCTCGCGCTCAACGCCACGATCGAGGCGGCCCGCGCGGGCGCCGCGGGGCGGGGCTTCGCGGTGGTCGCCGCGGAGGTGAAGGCGCTGGCCGGCCAGACGGCGCTCGCCACCGACCGCATCACCGGGCAGGTCGGGGCGATCCAGGGGGCCGCCGGGCGCACGGTCGGCGCCATCGGCACGATCGGCGAGACCATCGCCCGGATGAGCCTGATCGCCTCCGAGGTCGCGGACGCCACCGACCAGCAGGGGCAGGCCAGCCAGGAGATCGCGCGGGCGATCTTCGGCGCGGCCGCGGAGGCCCGGCAGGTCTCCGAGAGCGTGGCGGGCGTTCAGGCCGCGGCCGCGTCCAACGAGGCGCAGGCCGGGCAGGTGCGCGGCAGCGCCGCCCGGGTCAATGCCGGGACCCACAGCCTGCAGCGGGCGATCGAGACCTTCATGGTGCAGGTCCACGGCGCCTGACGGGCGCGCACCGGCCCGTCACGGCCGGCACAATTTGTCTGGGAAGGATGGAGGCCTCGCCCGGAATCGAACCGGGGTGCAAGGATTTGCAGTCCTCTGCGTAACCACTCCGCCACGAGGCCTTCCCGAACGGCGCTGCCGTCCCGTCCGGAGCTTGGCGGACAGCTCCGGGTGCGCGTCTCTAGCAGAGGTCGGCGGTCGCAGGCAACGGCCCCGAGGCCCGGATCGCGCGGACCGCGTCAGCTCTGCCAGACCCGCGGCATCGGCAGGCCGCGGTAGCCCGCGAGGAAGCGGGCGACGAGCCCGCGCAGGGGCCCGACCGCGTCGCCCAGCGCGCGGACCGCCAGATGGCCGTTCCAGGCGCTCGCCGCCGCCGTCGTCCCGTGCGACGCGGCCTCGGCCAGCCGGGTCCGCGCCTCCTCGAGGCGCGCCTCCGCCCCGGCGGAGAGGTCGAGGATCGTCGCGCAGGCGCGGGCGCCGCCGCCGATGGCCGGGCGAGCGAGGTGGTCGCTGATCGGCCCCTCCAGCAGGAGGTCGTCGGCGTAGGCGAGGCGCCCGCCCCGGCGGATCCGCCAGGAATCCGCGAACAGCCCGTCGCCGATCCGCTCGCCCCGGGCGGCGCGGCCGAACGCTACGACCTCCACGGCGAGCAGCGCGGCCCCCTCGGCGAGATCGGCCACGAAGCGCCGCCGCACCCGGGCCCGATCGAACAGGATCGTCTCCTGCGGCAACCAGGCGAGGCCGGCCCCCTCCCCCAGATTCAGCGTGTTGACGATGCGGCTCACGGGGCCGTCAGAGCGATAGATCTTCTCGGCCGCCGTCGTGGTCAGAACCAGCTCGGCCCCCGGTTCGAGCGTGAGGTCGATGGCGAAGGTGTCGCCGCAGGCGACGCCGCCCGCCGTGTTGACGAGAACCGCCTCCGGCGCGCCGGTGCCCCGGGGGAAGCGCAGCCGCGACGGCCCGGCTTCTGCCAGATCCAGGATGCGCGTCGCGCCGCCCGGACGGGCCAGTCCGACACGCAGCTGGACGCGCCCGTCCGAGCGCTGGCGCGCGGGCGCGGTCATCTCGGGCGCGGATGAGGGCGCGAGAGGGCCGTGCATCAGGCGCGCCCGGCCGGCTCTGCCGGCACGGCCTCGATCGGCAGGGTCGGCCGGTCGAGGATGCGCCGGCCGAACAGGCTGGCCACCAGCTCGACCAGCACCCGGGCGCTGCGGCCGCGCTCGTCGAGGAAGGGGTTGAGCTCCACCACGTCGAGGGAGCGGACCAGACCGGAATCGTGGAGCATCTCCATGATCAGATGGGCCTCCCGGAAGGTGGCGCCGCCCGGAACGGTGGTGCCCACGGCCGGGGCGATCGACGGATCGAGGAAGTCGATGTCGAGGCTGACATGGAGGTGCGCGCCCCGCGCGGCGACGCGGTCGAGCACCCGCCGCAGGGGCGCCACGACGCCGAACTCGTCGATCGTGCGCATGTCGGTGACGCCGACCCGGCGCTCCGTCACGAGGGCGCGCTCGCCGGCATCGATCGACCGGAGGCCGAACAGGTGGACGTCGGCGGGCGGCAGGGGCGCCGGCGCCGGCTCGGCGAAGAGCGGCGGGAAGCCCGGCTCGCCGCACAGAGCGGCGAGCGGCATGCCGTGGACGTTGCCGGAGGGCGAGGTCGCCGGCGTGTTGAAGTCGGCGTGGGCGTCGAGCCAGAGGACGAAGACGGGCTGGCCGCGCCGCGCGCAGTGCCGCATCACCCCGTCGACGGAGCCCAGGGACAGGCTGTGATCGCCGCCGGCGGTCAGCGGCAGCGCCCCCGCGTCGAGGGCGTCCTCCACGGCGCGGGACAGGGCCCGCGTCCAGGCGGCGACACCGTCCAGCCCGCGCGTCCCGGCGGGTCCGTCCGGGGCGACGTCGCCGCGATCCGCGATCGCGTGGCCGAGTTCGGCGAGCGCCCGCACCAGCCCGGCCGTGCGCAGGGCCGCCGGGCCCATGAGGGCGCCGGCCTCGCTGGTCCCGACCTCGATCGGGGCCCCGATCAGCGCGATGCTGCGCGCCCGGTCCGGCTGGTCTTCGCCGCTCATCCCACCTCCATCGCCGTCGCGAAGCGCCCGTGCTCCGCGGTCGCTCTACCACCCGGACTCATAACCGGCCGATGATGCCGACCGCGAGACGGGATCGGCCAGCAAGATCCGTGACGGTGTGTCCGGGGCGGCCGCGGGACGACGGGCTGGCCGAAACGGGCTGGCCGAAACTTGGCCGGATGCCGCGCATCCCTCAACGCCGCGCGGGCGTCCGTGACGACCCGCGCGGCGAAATCTTGCCGAAACGGGCGCTCGACCATTCACAACTTGGAATCATGGTGCCCAGACTGTTCTTTAAGTTGTATGTTACGCGTGTGCTCAAGTTTTGAGCGGTGTATCGGTGTTTACGAGATTTTTATAAGGATTGGGCGATTGGTTCACGTCAAACCAATCTTCCAAAGAATACAGGGGCATCATGATCTCGCTATCGCGGCTGAGCACGCGCCTTCCCGCGACGACCGTCGGCTTGGCGCTCCTGAGCGCCATCGCCATGGGCGGATTCAGCTGGTACTCGGCGCGGGCGGGTCTGATGACCGCGGCCCACGAGCGCCTCGAACTCGCCGCGGCGGCGCGCCGGGACGCGATCGAGCTGGTGGCGGATCGGGCGCAGGCCGACTTCCTGGCGGTGGCGGCCCACCCGCAGATCGTCTCGAACTTCCCCGACCTGCTCGAGAACCTCGACCCGGCGAAGCCCGACACCGAGAGCGTCATCGCGGCGTTCCGCGCGCCGCAGACCGCCGAGGCGCGGGTCGCCCTCGACGGCAGCGGCATGTCGTCGATGTATGCCCGCCGGCACGTCAAGGTTCAGGAGGTGGCGCGCAAGCTCGTCGCCCAGCCGGGCTACGCCGACCTGATGTTCATCGATGACAACGGCCGGATCGACTACACCACGACGAAGGGCGCCGATTTCGGCAAAGCGGTCACGGAGGACGGCTTGGCGGGGACGGCGCTCGCGCGCCTCGTCGAACGCCTGAAATCCGCCGACCCGGGCGCGGTCCTGTACGAGGATTTCGCCGCCTACCCGGTGGACGGGGTCCCGGCCGCCTTCCTCGGCCGCGCCATGACCAAGCGGGCCAACGTCGCCATGGGCACCGCGCAGGCGGCCGAGCGGATCGGCTTCATCGTCATGCGGGTCACGCCCGCCCTGTTCGACCAGACGCTGTCGAAGCGGACCGGTCTCGGCGACACGGGCCAGATCCTGGCGGTCGGCGCGGACGGCCTCCTGCGCAGCAACCCGCCGCTGAACCCCGGCGTCCGTGCCGGCGCGGGCCTCGCCGGGATCGGCCTCGCCGCCGACCGGGTCAAGGCCGGCGGTCCCGTCGACTTCGCGGCGGAGAACGGCACCCACATGGCGGCCGCCTCGCCGGTGACCGTCCTGGGCGCGCCCTGGACGGTTGTTGCGGAGCAGACCCAGGCGGAGGCGATCGACGCGGTCCAGGCCCTGTCGCGCACGCTGATCCTGACCGGCCTGTTCGTGCTCGCCGGAACGGCCCTGCTCGGCCTGCTGCTCGCCCGCTCGATCGTGGCGCCGCTCGGTGCCCTCACCCGCGCCCTCAAGGCCCTCGCCGATCGCCAGGCGCTGACCGACGTGCCGGGCAGCGCGCGGCGGGACGAGATCGGCGACATCGCCCGCGCCGTGGTCACGATCCGCGACATGTCGCTGGAGGAGGCCGCCCAGCAGCTCCAGACCACCGAGGCCGCGCGCCTGCGCGAGGAGCAGAGCCGGCGCGCCATGCTCAAGCAGCTGGCCGACGGCTTCGAGCACTCGGTCGGCGGCATCGTCGAGGGCCTGACCGGCGCCGTCACGGAGCTTCAGGGCGCCTCGGACACGATGCGCGCCGCGGTCTCCAGCACCTCCGAGCGCTCGACCAGCGTCGCCGGGGCCGCGCAGCAGACCTCCGACAACGTCAACACCGTGGCGGCCGCGGCCGAGGAACTCGGCGCGACCGTCCAGGAGATCGGCCGGCAGGTCGAGCAGGCCGCCGGCATGTCCGCCACCGCCGTCGGCGAGGCCCGCCGGGCCGAGCAGACCATGACCGACCTCGCCGCCGCCGCGACGCGCATCGGCGACGTGGTCGGCATGGTCTCGACCATCGCCGGGCAGACGAACCTGCTGGCGCTCAACGCCACGATCGAGGCCGCCCGCGCCGGCGAGGCGGGCCGCGGCTTCGCGGTGGTCGCCGCCGAGGTCAAGGAGCTCGCCGCCCAGACCACCCGCGCCACCGAGGAGATCAGCCGTCAGGTCGCCTCGATCCAGACGGTCACGGGCGACGCGGCCGGGGCAATCCAGGGCATCACCGCCCAGATCGAGGCGATGAACCAAGTGTCGACCAGCATCGCCGCCGCGGTGGACCAGCAGGGCGTCACCACGCAGGACATCGTGCGCAGCATGGGGCAGGCGTCGGCCGGCACCGGCACGATGACCCTGGAGATCGCCGAGGTCGCGCGGGTCGCGGGCGATGCCGGCGAGGCCGCGGACTCGGTCGCGCAGGCGTCCGACTCGCTGGCGACCCGCTCGGAGCAGCTCCGCGCCGAGGTGGCGCAGTTCCTCCGCAACGTGCGGGCGGCGTAGAAGCGGACGGGACCCGAGGCGGCCTCAGGCCGCCTCGGCCGGGAGCGGCGCGGGCTTGTACGCCGCGCGCCCCGCGAAGGCCTGGGCGGCCAGGGGCAGCTCGATCGCCGCGCAGAGCCCGCCCTCGGGGCGGTTCTCCAGCCGCAGGCGCCCGTTATGGGCCTCGACGATGGCCTGCACGATCGAGAGGCCCAGGCCGAAGCCGCTGGCCTCGTTGAGATTGCGCGCCCGGTCGCCGCGCACGAAGGGCTGGAGCATCGCCTCACGCTCCGCCTCCGGGATCCCCGGGCCGTTGTCTAGGATGCAGACCCGGACGCCGCGCTCGGAGGCCTCCATCTGCACGTCGGCCCGGCCGCCGTACTTCACGGCGTTGTCCACGAGGTTGGTCACCGCCCGCTGGAGCTCCTCCGGCCGGCCCTGGACCAGGACGTGCCGGCTGCGGCTGACGCTGACCGGGGCGCCGAAATCCGAGAAGTCGTCGCAGACCGTCTGCACCACCGAGGCGAGATCCACGAGGCTGTGGCTGTTCGCGTCGCGGATCTGGCCGTCGCGCACGAAGGAGAGCGCCGCCTCGACGAGGCCGTTCATCTGGTCGAGGTCGCGCAGGGTCGAGGCCCGGGCGTTCTCGTCCTCGATGAACTCGGCGCGCAGGCGCAGCCGGGTGATCGGCGTGCGCAGGTCGTGGCTGATCGCCGCCAGCATCTGCGTCCGGTCGTCGATCAGGCGGCGGACGCGCGACCGCATCCGGTCCAGCGCCCGGGACACGGCGAGCACCTCGCGCGGCCCCGCCTCCGGCAGCGCCACGTGGTCGTCGCGGGCGCCGAAGGCTTCCGCCGCGCCCGCGAGCCGCTTCAGCGGCGCCGTGAGGGCGCGCGTGGCCCAGACGCAGAGCAGCGCCAGCGTCAGCGCCAGGAACACCACGGTGAAGATCAGCGCCCCCTGGCGGGGGCCTCTCAGGGGGTCGTTCGGCAGCGTCGCCTGGACCCGCACACCCGCCGGCGTGACGATGCCGATATGGAGGCGGCCGTCCGACTTGTCGCGCGCCGGGTCGGCCGCGGCGAGGTCGGTGATCGTCACCGGCCGGCCGGCGCCGTAGCGCAGCTTGCGGATCACCGGCAGGTCGGGGGCCGGCTTCGCCCCCGGCGGCACCGTCCCGTCCCAGGGCTCGACTTGGATCAGCGGCAGGCTGCGGCCGCTCGCCAGCAGCGCCGGTCGCGCCGCCGGGTCGGCGGCGTCCATGAGTCTCACCAGAACGCCGAGGCGGCTCGCGGCCACGCCCGGCAGCGTGTCGGGATTCTGCGACTCGTGCAGCATCAGGAACGCCGCGGTGGCGACCACGTGGGCCACCGCGATGCCGGCGACCACGAGCAGCGCGATCTGGCCCGCGATGGTCTTCGGACGCAGCCGCGCGCGGAGCCGCCCCAGCCCGCTCATGACCGCGTGACCTCCGGCGTGAACAGGTAGCCCCCGGAGCGGATCGTGCGGATGAATTCGGGGTTGCGGGTGTCGCGCTCGATCTTCTGGCGGATCCGGGAGATCAGTACGTCGATGCTCCGCTCGAACGGGCCCGCGGCCCGACCCTGGGTGAGGTCGAGGAGCTGGTCCCGGGACAGCACCCGCCCCGGCCGGAGGCACAGGGCGTGGAGGAGGTCGAACTCCGCACCGGTGATCGAGATCCGCGCACCCTCGGGCGAGAGGACCTGACGCAGGGAGACGTCCAGCGTCCAGCCCGAGAAGTGCAGGCGCCGCCGCTCGTCGGCGTCCGGCGCCTCGGCGGCGACCCGGCGCAGGATGGCGCGGATGCGGGCGAGCAGCTCCCGCGGGTTGAACGGCTTGGCGAGGTAGTCGTCGGCGCCGAGTTCGAGGCCGAGGATCCGGTCCACGTCCTCGGATTTCGCGGTCAGGATCAGGATCGGGATCTGCGAGGTGCCGCGCAGGCGCCTGCACAGGCTCAACCCGTCCTCGCCGGGAAGCATCAGGTCGAGCACGATGAGGTCGATCCGCGCTTCCGCCAGGACCCGGTCCATGTCGGCGCCGTCGCCGGCCAGCGTGACGCGGCAATCGTTGCCGCGCAGGTAGCGCGCGATCAGCGCCGAGATCTCCCGATCGTCCTCGACGACGAGGATGTGGGGTGTTGCGGGTGCGCTCATCGCGAAGGAGTCGGTCTGCGGTTCGGCCTGCATCATCAAGCTATTATGACCCCGTCCGCCGATTATTCGAAGATGGGGCACGGAACCATTTTGTAAGCGCGTGTTTCCCGCACGGACCTGAACTGAGTTGCCGCACGGCGTCACATCGCAGGGGGGAACGATGACCGGAACCGAGGATCGGAAGGACCTGATCGCGCCGAAGCCGCCGGAACTCGCCTCGCCCTGGCGCACCGAGGCGCGGGCGGCGCTGCAGGACGAGGCCCGGGCCTTCGCCCGCGACACCGTCCTGCCGCTCGCCGATGAGCTCGACCGTCACAAGGCCGAGATGCCGCGGTCGCTCATCGACGCCATGGCCGAGAAGGGCTGGTTCGGGATCACGATCCCGGCGGAGCACGGCGGCCTCGGGCTCGGCGTGTTCGAGTACTGCCTCGTCTCGGAGGAGCTGGCCCGGGCCTGGCTCTCGGTGGGCAGCATCCTGGCCCGCGGTCAGGGCCTCGGCACCCAGACCCTCGACCCGGAGCGCCGGGCGGAGCTGATCCGGCGCTCGGCCCGGGGGCAGTGGATCGGCTCGATCTCGCTGTCGGAACCCGATGCCGGGTCCGACCTCGCCGGCGTGCAGACCCGCGCGGTGCGCGACGGCGACCGGTGGCGGATCACCGGGACCAAGCGCTGGGCGGGATTCGCCAAGGGCGCCGACTTCATCGAGGTCCTGGCCCGGACCCGCGACCCGGAGCCGGGCGAGTCGCGCTCGGCCGGCCTCGAGCCGTTCCTCGTGCTCAAGGAGCGCGACAGATTCCCGCCCGGCGTGACCGGCCGGGTGATCGACAAGATCGGCTATCACGGCTTCCAGACCTTCGAGCTCAGGCTGGAGGACGTGTGCGTGCCCGAGAGCGACCGGCTCACCGGGCTCTACGGCGACCAGGGGGCGGACGCGGATTCCGGCGGGTTCGCCGCCGTCCAGCGCGGCCTCAACATCGCCCGGGTGCACACGGCGGCCCGGGCCGTCGGCGTCGCACGCGCGGCGGTCGAGGATTGCCAGAGCTACCTGCAGGAGCGCGTCCAGTTCGGACACCCGATCGGCGACTTCCAGGCGCTGCGCTTCGCGCTGGCCGACATGGCCGCCGAGGTCGCGCAGGCGCGGGCCTTCTGGCATCAGGTCGCCCACCTCCTCGACCAGGGCGAGGCCGCCGAGAGCGAGTCGGCGATGGTGAAGCTCTTGGCCACCGAGATGGCGGTTCGGGTCACCAACCAGGCGATGCAGCTCCACGGCGGCAACGGCTACACCACCGAGCACCGGGTCGAGCGCTACTGGCGCGACGCGCGGCTGACGACGATCTTCGAGGGCACGAGCGAGATCCAGCGGCGGATCATCAGCGACCGCATGCTGCCGCGGCCCGGGGCCTGACCGACCGGGAGCGATCGCGCGCGGCCGTGCGGCGAATCGTCGATCGGGACTCCCCGCCCGGCGCCGCCCGGCTACCTCAGGACTCTGTCCTGCCCGGCGGACCGGGTGCCGCCATCCGGAAGCCCCGTGTCGAAGCCCATCAGCGATTACGCCCTCATCGGCGACACTCATTCCTGCGCGCTGATCGCCCGGGACGGCTCCATCGACTGGCTGTGCTGGCCGCGCCACGATTCGCCGGCGCTGTTCGTGAAGCTCCTCGACGACGACAAGGGCGGGGCGTGCAGCCTCGCCCTCGACGGCCCGACCGGGAGCGCGCGCCGCTACCTGCCCGACACCAACATCCTGGAGACGACCTTCACCACGGAGACCGGCCGGGCGCGCCTCGTCGACCTGATGCCGGTCAACCCGCCGAGCCCGGAGCCCGACGAGGGGCCGGACGGCGAGAGCGAGAGCCGCCTGATCCGGCTGCTGACCTGCGAGCAGGGCCGGGTCTCGGGCGTGTTCCGGGTCCGCCCGACCTTCGACTACGCCCGCCGCCCCTGCACCCCGCTGGTCGAGGGCGGGTCGGTCCTGTTCGAGGCCGGGGACTGGCGCGTGCGGGTCAACGCGCACGCGTGCCCGACCCTCGCGGGGGACGCGGCCGAGGTCCGGTTCGACCTCGCGGAGGGCGAGACGGCCTATCTGGTCCTCACTCACGGCGAGGACCAGGACGACGCCTGCATCGACGATTTCGCCGGCGCCCGGCGGCGCCTGGAGACGACGGCCGATTACTGGCGCCGCTGGAGCGCCCGCAGCACCTATCGCGGCGTCTACCGGGACGCGGTGATGCGGTCCGCCCTGTGCCTGAAGCTGCTGACCTACTCGCCCTCCGGCGGGATCGTGGCGGCGGCCACGGCCGGCCTGCCCGAGGCGGTGCCGGGCAACCGCAACTACGATTACCGCTTCACTTGGATGCGGGACGCCGCCTTCACGGTCACCGCCTTCGTGATGCTGGGCTACGTCCGCGAGGCGTCCGAGTTCCTGCGCTTCCTGCGCGAGCGCGACGGCACCTTCGGGCGGGAGACGCGGCTCATGTACGGCATCGCCGGCGACATGCAGCCGGAGGAGGAATTGAGCCACCTCGCCGGCTGGAACGGCGTGGGGCCGGTGGTGATCGGCAACATCGCCGAGTGCCAGGACCAGCACGACATCTACGGCGAGCTGCTCCGGGCCCTGTGCGTCTTCCTCGAGGCGGTGGATTACGACCCGCCCGAGAAGGTCAACGACCGGCTGCCGGAGGTGCTGGACAACCTCACTGCCCGGGCCATCCGTCACCGCCACGACGCGGATAACGGCATCTGGGAGCTGCGCACCGGGCCGCGCCAGCAGGTCCACACCAAGGCGATGCTCTGGGTCGCGCTGCGGGACGCGGCCCGGATCGCCCGCAACATCGCGGGCGTGCCGGAGACGAGGATCGCCGAGTGGGAGCGGGTCGCCGCCGAGATCCGGTCGGAATACCTCGAGAAGGGCTGGAGCGCCGAGAAGCGGGCCTATGTCGGCGCCTACGACTCGCACCATCTCGACGCCGCGGTCCTGCGCGTCGCCCTGTTCGGGGCCCTCGACCCGCGGGAGCCGCGCATGCGCGCGACCCTGGCGGCGGTCGAGCGCGAGCTGGGCGCCGGCGACC
The DNA here is from genome assembly GCF_900116245.1 of Methylobacterium sp. yr668. Lineage (NCBI taxonomy): Bacteria > Pseudomonadati > Pseudomonadota > Alphaproteobacteria > Hyphomicrobiales > Methylobacteriaceae > Methylobacterium > Methylobacterium sp. yr668. The sequence continues at coordinate 106,510 of NZ_FOZY01000016.1, forward strand.
TGATCTACCGCTACCGCATGGAGGACGGCCTGGAGGGCGACGAGGGCACGTTCACGGCCTGCGCCTTCTGGCGGGTCGGCTGCCTCGCCCTTGACGGGCGGACCAGCGAGGCCAGGGCCGCCTTCGAGCGCCTGATCGCCCGGTGCAACGATGTCGGGCTGCTCGCCGAGGAGATCGACCCGGCCACCGGGGCGCAGCGCGGGAACACGCCGCAGGGCTTCTCCCACATGGCCCTGATCAACGCCGCGCTGCGGCTGGAGGACAGCATCGCGCGCTTCGGCGTGGACGACGGGGCGGAGACCGTCACGCGGTCGGCCGCCGAGTAGCGGCGCCCCGGCCCTCGGCACGGGCCGGTCCACGCCACGTCGCCGTTGACCAAGCGAGTGTCGCTGGCGTGGCAGCGGGCGGCCGGTCCGGCGACGATAGTTTCGGGGCCTGAATGGCTCCGGAGGTCCCATGCTCGACGTGACGCCGACCTCTCTGCAGCGTCTCTGGCGCGAGCGCCGTCGCGGCTACAGCCTGCCGGCCGAGTTCTACCTGAGCCCCGAAGTCTTCAAGGCCGACATGGCGGTCATCTTCGGCCGCCACTGGATCTACGTCGGCGTCGAGCCCGATGTGCCGGAGGCCGGCGACGTCATGGTCGTCGACATCGGCAAGACCTCGGTGGCGATCGTCCGGGACGACGACGGCGCCGTGCGGGCCTTCCACGATAGCGCCTACGATCCCGCCGGCCGGGCCGCCCGGATCGCCGCGGCCCTGACGGCGCTCGATCCGCGGCACGTCCTGTTCCCGGAATCCATAGACGGCGGCGACGTCGCCCGCCGGGTCGCGGTCCGGCTCGGCGCGCCGCTGTTCACCCAGGCCGAGGGCGTCTCCGCCTCCGGGCTGGTCCGCCCGGCGCGGGGCCGCAGCGTCGAGCAGCGGGCCGCGCCGGGCCTGCTCGACGCTGCGGCCCCGGACGCGGTGGCCGAGTATGCCGGGCCGCCCTGGGAGGCTCGGCCGCTGGCGGTCGCGGTGGCGAAGCCCGCGCCCGCCGGGACGGCGGTCCTCTCGGTGCGGCACGTCCCGGCAGACCCCGCCACGGTGCCGCTCGCGCTCGCCGCGTTCGTCACCGCGGCGGGTAGCGGCGTCACCGACCTCGACGCGTTCCGGCAGCTCGTCGCGGCGCTCCGCGCGAGCCGGGTCCTGTGCGATTCCGGGCAGATGCCGCGCCGGACCCAGGTCGGCGCCTCCAGCACCATCCTGGCGGCGACCTGCTACCTCGCCCTCGGTATCTCGGGCGCGCCGCAGCACCTGCAGGGTGTCGCGGGCTGCGAGCACGTCGTGGCAGTCAACACCGACCTGCACGCGGCGATGATCGAGCGGGCGGGCCTCGCCATCGTGCAGGACGCGCAGGCGGTCATGCCCGCCCTGCTGCGGCTCCTGGCCGAGGAAGCCGCGTGCCCGGTGGGCAGCCCGTGACCAGCGTCGTGCTCCTCTCCGCGGGACGGCATCCGGTCTCGGGCGCGACGGCCCTGCCGCGGCTGGAGGCTCAAGCGATCCGCCTCGCGACGGGCCTCGGCGAGGCCGTGGGCCTCCACGCCGGGCCGGCCGCGGCCGCCGTCGCGGACGCGCTGGGCCACGGCCTGTCCCGGATCGTCCACGTCCGCGTGCCGGCGGGGGCAGATCCGGTGCCGGCCCTCTACCACGCGCCTCGCGGGGATGGCGCCCGGCCTGATCCTCGCGGGCCGTCCCGGCCAGGGGGGCGACGAGACCGGGATGGTTCCCTACGCGGTCGCGGAGGCCCTCGACGGCCTCCTGATCCCCGATATCGGCGCCCTCGCGGCCGGCGACGCGGGCGAATTGTCCCTCGACCAGACCCTCGGCCGCGGTGCCCGCCGCCGCGTGCGCCTGCACGGGCCGGTCCTGGCCACGATCCATCCCGACGCGCCCGCGCCGCTCCCCTTCGCCTACGGGCAGGCGCCGCACGGCGTGATCGAGACCGTTGCGGGCGACCCGGCCGCGGCGGCGGCCCCCGTCCCGGTCTTCGAGGAGCGCCCCTATCGCCGCCGGCCGAAAATCGTGAAAGGTGCGCCGTCCGGCGGCTCGGCGGCGGAGCGGCTGAGGGCGGCGACCGGAGAGGCCGCGTCCGGCGGCGGGCGCCTCCTCGTCCGGCCCGAGCCCGACGAGGCCGCCCCGGAGATTCTGGCTCACCTGCGCCGGATCGGCGTCCTCGGCCCGCCGGCCCGCGAATCCCGATGAGGAACCCGATGGCTATGACCTCCGACGATCTCCTGGCCCGGCTGCGCGCGCTCGGGGTCGCCTACAAGCTCTACGAGCACGCGCCGGTCCTGACCGTCGAGGCGATGATGGCGGCCTGCGGCGACATCGTCGGCGCGCACACCAAGAACCTGTTCCTGCGCGACGGCAAGAAGACGTACTTCCTGGCCACGCTCCGTCACGACGCGCAGGTGGACCTGAAGGCGTTCCGGGCCGTCCTCGGCGCGCGGGGCGGCCTGTCCTTCGCCAGTGCCGAGGCGCTCGGCGAGCAGCTCGGCGTCGCGAGCGGCGCGGTGTCGCCGCTCGCCGCCCTCAACGCCGCGCCGGGCAGCGTGCGGATCTTCGTCCAGGACAGCCTGCTCGAAGAGGCGCGGATCAACGTCCATCCCCTGGTGAGCACGCGCACCCTTAACCTCGCGCCCGACGACCTACTGGCCGCGCTCCGCGCGGAGGGGCACGCGCCGGAGCCGTTCGCGCTGCCGGGGGCGTCGCAGGCGGCCTGACACGGTCCCCTGCGAGGCCGCGCGGGACGTCGCGCTCAGCAGGCGGCCACGTTGACCGCGAGGCCGCCGAGGGAGGTTTCCTTGTACTTGGCCTGCATGTCGTGGCCGGTCTGGCGCATCGTCTCGATGACCTGATCGAGGCTGACGAAATGCACCCCGTCGCCGTGGAGGGCGAGGGATGCGGCCGCCACCGCCTTGTTGGCACCGAAGGCGTTGCGCTCGATGCAGGGGATCTGGACGAGCCCCCCGATCGGGTCGCAGGTCATGCCCAGATGGTGCTCCATGGCGATCTCGGCGGCGTTGGCGACCTGCCGCGCGTCGCCCCCGAGGACGGACGCGAGCCCGGCCGCCGCCATGGCGGCCGCGGAGCCGACCTCGCCCTGGCAGCCGACCTCGGCGCCCGAGATCGAGGCCCGGCGCTTGATCAGACCGCCGATCGCCGCGGCGGCGAGGAGGTAGTCGCGGCCGCGCGCCTCGCTCCAGCCGGGATAGAAGTCGATGATGTAACGCAGCACCGCCGGCACGATCCCGGCCGCACCGTTGGTCGGCGCCGTGACGATCCGGCCGCCGGACGCGTTCTCCTCGTTCACCGCCAGGGCGAACAGGCTGATCCAGTCCATGATCTCGTGGGCCGGCCGGCTGTTCGTGAGGCGGTTCGCCTCGAGGGTCTCGTGCAGGCGCTTCGCGCGCCGCCGGACCCTGAGGCCGCCGGGCAGCTCGCCGTCCATGCGCAGGCCACGACTGATGCAGGCCAGCATGGCGTCGCGGACGGCGTCGAGCCCGACCTCGATCTCCGCCTCGGTGCGCAGGGCGCGCTCGTTGGCCATCTGCACCTGCGCGATGGTGAGGCCGGTCTCGGCGCAGATCCGCAGCAGGTCGGCACCGCTCTCGAACGGGTGAGGCACCGCGACGGCGCCGAGGCCGCCGGTCTCCCCCGCCCCCTCCTCCTCGACGAAGCCGCCGCCGACCGAGTAGCAGACCACCTCGTCCAGCACGGCGCCGTCGGCGTCCAGGGCGCTGAAGCGCATGCCGTTGGTGTGGCGGGGCAGGACCTCGGCGAAGTTGAAGACAAGGTCCTTCGTCGTGTCGAAGGCGACGCCCGGCAGGCCGATGGCGCCGGTCTCGGCCAGGGTTCGCGTGTAGCCCGTCACGGCGTCCGGATCGACGGTCGCGGGCTCGTGGCCGAGCAGGCCGAGGAAGATCGCCACGTCGGTGCCGTGGCCGCGCCCGGTCCAGGCGAGGGAGCCGAAGATCTCCGCGGACACCCGCGCGACGCCGGCCCGGCCGGCGACGCGGTCGCGGAAGCGGCGCGCGGCCACCATGGGCCCGATCGTGTGGGAACTCGACGGGCCGATCCCGATCTTGAACAGATCGAAGGCGCTGATCATCGCGCGGCGGCTCTCTCCAGCGGGCCGGCCCCGAAGGCGGCTTCCTGCAGCAAGCCATACACGTAGGTCGCGAAGGACCGCCAGCACTCAACCCGGTATGTCGGGACCGGGCCGGGGCGACGGATCAGCACGATCTCGGCCTTGCCGAGGAGCGTGCGGGTGGCGCTGCCCGCCGGGAAGGCGGCGTCGCCGAGGTCCGAGGGGGCAGCTGGCGTTGAAGGCGATCGCGGCCGCGTCCCCGCGGACGTCGATCCCGACATTGCGGTGCGACACGTCCACGAGGGCGTGCGTCCGGCCGGCGAGGTCGGTGCTCACGGCGGCGGCCAGGATGTCGGCATCGGTCTCGGGCGCGCCGATCAGCCACTCGTCGGGGCCGAGGCGGGCGATCCACCGGGTCTCGTCGCCTGACAGGGTGTTGATCGGGCGGTCGAGGGGGAAACCGGCCGCCGACGTGCGGGGACCGCGCAGGCGCAGGGAGAAGCGCGCCTCGGCTTCGGCCGGCCGGATCAGGAGTCCGGCGCCGGCCGGCGCCTCGGTGCGGCCGAGCGGGAGCGCCCGGGCGGTGCGGTAGCGTGCCTCGAGCATGGATGCGCTCCCCCTTGGGATCGAAGAACACCGGCTCGGCCACGGTCGCGGTGGTGAAGCCGTCCGGGGTCGTGACGTGGAGGGTCCGGCCGAGTAGGTCGCGACCGCCCGTCACGAGGGCCAGCGCGATGGAGCGGTCGCAATTCGCGCTCCAGTAGCTCGAGGTGACGTGGCCGAGCCTCCGCATCGGGATCGGCTGGTTCGGGTCGGCGACGACCTGGGCGCCCTCGTCGAGGACGCATCGCGGGTCGTCGGTGACGAGCCCGATCAGCTGCTTGCGGCCGGAGGCGACCCCGTCGGGCCGGGCGAGCGAGCGCTTACCGACGAAGTCCGTCTTCGCCTTGGCGATCATGCCGGCCAGCCCGACATCGTCCGGGGTGACGGTCCCGTCCGTCTCCTGGCCGACGATGTTGTAGCCCTTCTCGGCCCGGTGCACGTGCATCATCTCGGTCCCGGGTCGCGAGGCCCTCGCGCAGCTCCAGCCGAAGATCTAGCTCACGACCGCTAAGGTAATACGCCCCATGTGGTTACGACCTCTGCGATCTACTGCATCTTCCAGTCGTCACTTGTTGCCCCGAGCCTAGCAAGCCTTTTATCAATGACAAAGAAAAGCTACCGGCGGCCCCCTCACGGGCTTGCCTTTCTGCGACGCTTTCTGGCGGGAAGACGACACGTCCGGAATTTTCCCGTCATGAATTCACAATGCACTGCAGCATTGGCATCGATTTAGACAGCGATGAGAACATATTGTGCAGGAACGGCCGCGTTCCTTCGCAGGCGCATCGTTCGCGGCGGCGCCGCTTGTTCTTACGCTCCCGCGATCATCGACTCGGTCACGCCGACGGCACGGTTCGCGCCCGGGCACGACGTCGCCGGATCGACGGCGATCCGAGAGGCTGACGATCGTTCTGCCGCAACGGTGAGCGGCACATCTGCGTCGAGGCCGAGTCCCGTTCCCGTGCGTCCGCACCGGATGCCCCAGTCCGCCTGACTCGGCGGTCCCGATGGGCTACGAGGCGTCCGGCCGAAGCAATGGACGCGTGGATGCGGTTAGAGATCGAGCGGAAGTTCCTCGTGGCAGGCGCGGGCTGGCGCGACGCGGCCACATCCATTCGGCACCTGAAGGACGGCCTGGTCGGTCATTTCGCGCGCGGGAAGGTCCGGGTGCGGCTCGACGGCGAGCGTGCCTGGCTGACGGTCAAGGGCGCGCGCGAAGGCATCGCTCGCGCGGAGTTCGAGTACGAGATCCCGCATGCCGACGGCGCCGCCATGGTCGATCAGGTGTGCACCGGCAACGTGATCGAGAAGATCCGCTACTGCGTGCCGCACGACGGACTGACCTGGGAGGTCGACGTCTTCCAGGGTTCGCTGGCCGGGATGGTCCTGGCCGAGGTCGAGCTCGCGCGGGCCGATCAGTCCTTCAGCAAGCCCGCTTGGCTCGGCGAGGAGGTGACCGGCGACCTGCGGTTCCGCCAGTCCACACTGCTCCATCTCTGCTGCGAGGCCGGCCGGCCGATCACGATGGACGACGTGCTGCGGCTGCCGGTGGCCGCTTAGCGACGCGGCCGCGCTCAACCCTTGCTGCGCAGCACGCGGTCGAACAGGGCGCCCATCGCCGCCCAGCCGCGCTCCGCGACCGCGCGATCGTGGACGGGGAAGTCCGGCATCATCCAGCCGTGCGCGGCGGGATAGGTCTCCGCCGCATACCGAACACCGGCTCGCGACAGCGCCGTCTCCAGCCGCTCGGCCATCGCGGACGGGTAGCTTCCGTCGTTCTCGGCGGCCGCGATATACATCTCGGCCCTCAGCGCGGGCGCCAGACGATGCGGGCTCGCGGGTTCCTCGGTCGCGAGATTGCCGCCGTGGAAGCTGGCGACGGCGGCGAACCGGTCCGGATACGTGCCGGCCGCCGTGATGGCCATGCGGCCGCCCATGCAGAAGCCTACCGCCCCGACCGCGCGCCCCGCGACGTCGTCGCGCGTGTCGAGATAGGCGAGGAACGCCGCTGTATCGGTCGCGGCCTTGAGATTGTCCGTCGTCGCCATCAGCGGGCCGAGGATCGCTCGGAAATCGCCTTTGAACACGTCCGCGGGGACGAAGGGGCCATAGGGCCCGTAGCGGTAGAAGAGATCCGGTAACAGAACGAGATAGCCGCCGGTCGCGAGCCGCCCCGCCATGTCGACGAGGGCCGGTCGGATACCGCCGGCATCCATGTACAGGATCACGGCCGGCCAGGGCCCCGCGCCGTCCGGCGCGACGACGTGCGTCCCGCATACGCCGTCCTCGGTCCGGATCGCGACGTGCTCGTTGACCATGCTCGGTTCCTCGACGGGGCGCCCACACGTTCTGCGCCCGCCTTCGGAAAATCGCCAGGCCGTCGACCGCACCCCACGTCTCGGGCCGCCGGTCGCCATGAGCGAGGAGAAGGCCCGAGACCTGATCCGGTCCGGTGGTGCTGCGGCGACGGTCCACGCCTGCGACCGTGCTATCCCGGTCGCTACCCCGCGAGGCCAGCTGTCTGACGCGTTCCCGGCGCGGTCCGGCTTCGGTTTGTGGGCCGGACGGTATACGGGTCGCCACGGCGGCCCGCGCGGTGACGGCCCCGTCGCCCGCGCCGGTCTCCGGTCTCCCGATTTCACGATCCGCGGGGGCGCCGGCCTCCTCCAAGAAGGCTGCTCATGGACCAAGCGAAACCCCGGCGCGAGACGACGATCGCGCGGGCGGGCGCGGGGCGGACGGGCTACGTCACGGTCCGGGGCGCGCGGGAGCACAACCTGCGCGACATCGACGTGGAGATGCCGCGCGACGCGCTCGTTGTGTTCACGGGTGTCTCCGGATCCGGCAAGTCCTCGCTGGCCTTCGGCACTCTCTACGCGGAGGCGCAGCGCCGCTACTTCGAATCGGTCGCGCCCTACGCGCGGCGGATGATCGACCAGGTCGGCGTCCCCGACGTCGACGCGATCGAGGGCCTCCCGCCCGCTGTCGCGCTCCAGCAGCAGCGCGGCACCCCGAGCGCGCGCTCGTCGGTCGGCAGCGTCACGACCCTGTCGAGCCTCGTGCGCCTGATGTACTCGCGCGCCGGCACCTACCCGCCCGGCCAGCCGATGCTCTACGCCGAGGATTTCTCGCCCAACACGCCGCAGGGCGCCTGCCCGTCCTGCGGCGGCCTCGGGCGGGTCTACCAAGCCACGGAAGCCTCGATGGTGCCGGACCCGTCCCTGACGATCCGCGAGCGGGCCGTCGCGGCCTGGCCGCAGGCCTGGGGCGGCCAGAACCTGCGGGACATCCTTGTCAGCCGGGGCGTCGACGTCGACACGCCCTGGAAAGCGCTGCCCCGGAGGCTCCGGGACTGGATCCTGTTCACGGACGAGCAGCCGCAGGAGCCGGTCTATGCCGGCCTCACCCCGGAGCAGACGCGGCTCGCCCGCCGCCGCGGCCTGGAGCCGAGCTACATGGGCACCTTCACCAGCGCCCGCCGCCACGTGCTCGGCACCTTCACCAACTCGCAGAGCGCGCTGATGCGCCGCCGCGCCGCGCGCTACCTCGTGAGCGAGGATTGCCCGGCCTGCCACGGCAAGCGGCTGAAGCCCGAGGCGCTTTCGGTCACGTTCGCCGGGCTGGATATCGGCGCGCTCTCGCGCATGCCGCTCTCGGCGCTCGCCGAGGCCCTGAGGCCGGCGGCCGAGGACCAGCAGCCCGAGGCCGACGCCGCACCCGCCACCCTCGACCGCGCGGTGGGCCGGAAGGACCGCGCCGAGCGTGCCGCGTCCGGTGGCTCGGCCCATGCGGGCGCGCCGGACGTGCGCGTCACGCCGAATCTGTCGATCGAGAAGCGCCTCGCCGCCCAGCGCCTGGCCTCGGACCTCATCCCGCGCATCGGGACGCTCGCGGATCTGGGCCTGGGCTACCTCTCGCTGGACCGTGTGACCACGACCCTGTCGTCGGGTGAGCTGCAGCGCCTCCGCCTCGCGACCCAGCTGCGCTCGCAGCTGTTCGGCGTCGTCTACGTGCTCGACGAGCCCACGGCCGGTCTGCACCCCGCCGACGGGGACGCCATGCACGACGCGCTGGCCGAGCTGCGCGCCGCGGGCAATTCGCTCTTCGTCGTCGAGCACGACATCGGCACCATGCGCCGCGCCGACTGGCTGGTCGACGTCGGGCCGGAAGCGGGCGAGAACGGCGGCACGATCCTCTACAGCGGGCCGCCGGAGGGCCTGCGTGACGTCGCGGCGTCCCGGACGCGGCTCTACCTGTTCGGGCTGGTGGAGGCGCCCCCGCGGCCGTCGCGGGAGCCCGCGGGGTGGCTGCGCCTCGAAGGCATCGTTCGCAACAACCTGAAGGGCGTCTCGGTCCCCTTCCCGATCGGGTGTCTCACCGCCGTGACCGGCGTCTCGGGCTCCGGGAAGTCGAGCTTGGTCAGTCAGGCCCTGCTCGAGCTGGTCGGCGAGCGTCTCGGCCGGCCGGTGAAGACCGAGGACGAGCCGGACGATCCCCTGGACGAGGTGCCGGGCCCGACGGAGGGCCGCATCGCCGGCGGCATGGACGGGATCGGGCGCCTGGTGCAGGTCGACCAGAAGCCCATCGGGCGCACGCCGCGCTCGAACCTCGCCACCTACACGGGCCTGTTCGACGCCGTCCGCAAGCTGTTCGCCGCGACCCCGGAGGCTCGGCGGCGCCGCTACGATGCGGGCCGCTTCTCCTTCAATGTGGCCAAGGGGCGCTGCCCGGCCTGCGAGGGCGAGGGCTTCGTCAGCGTCGAGCTGCTCTTCATGCCGAGCGTCTACGCCCCCTGCCCGACCTGCCACGGCACGCGCTACGCGCCGGAGACGCTGGCGGTGACGTGGAACGGGCTGAGCATCGCGGACGTGCTCGCGCTGACCGTCGACCGGGCCTGCGCGGCCTTCGCGGACGAGCCGTCCGTGCTGCGGCCGCTCACCGTGCTGCGCGATCTCGGCCTCGGCTACCTGCGGCTCGGCCAGCCTGCGACCGAACTCTCCGGTGGAGAGGCCCAGCGCATCAAGCTCGCCACCGAGCTGCAGCGCGGGCAGCGCGGCGGCACGCTCTACGTCCTCGACGAGCCGACGACCGGCCTGCACCCGACCGACGTCGACCGCCTCATGGTTCAGCTCAACGGTCTGGTCGACGCGGGCAACACCGTCGTCATGGTCGAGCACGACATGCGCGTCGTCGCCCGGGCCGACCACGTGATCGATATGGGCCCCGGCGGCGGCGACCAGGGCGGCACCGTCGTGGCCGCCGGCCGGCCCGAGATCGTCGCCGCGGCCGCGGCCGGCCGCACGGCGCCCTATCTGCGCGAGGAACTCACGACGGTCCGCACGCGGCCGCCGGGCTGAGGTCACCCACCGCGGCCGGCACAGGGCCTGCCGATGGACGAAGGCGTGCCATGAGCACGCGTCGCGCGCCGCATTGCCCGCGGCGGTCCTCCGGTCAATCGGATCGATCGTGTTCCGCGTCGTTCGCGCCGAAGAACGCGCTGCGGTGCAGTATCGATTAAAGTGAGGTTTGCGGGATCAGTACTGAGTCGCCGGAGTTTCAACCGTTACTGCTGAATTCTCCGGAGGATCGCCATGGGCCTCACCGCGTTCGCCGTGTTCGTCATTCCGTGGGTCCTGCTCGCGGTGTTCCTAACGCGGTCCCCTTCAACGCTTCGCCTGGGGACCGCTTCCGCGCCGTGGCGGTCCATCCCGACCCACAAGGAGATGGCCCGCGCCAACCGTCACGCGCTGCACCCGCATGGGCAGCGGGCGGGCGAGACGGACGGAGTCTCGGGCCGGGACCAGCGCGGTCGGACCGATCCGCCCGCGGGCGGTGCGCTGGGCACGAGCGTGGAGCCCACGGAGCCCGACGACAAGCTCAGCTAGCAGATCCGCGCCGGGCATTCCGGCCGGACGTCACCGGCCGATCCAGCGCCGTCGGCGTGCCGCGCGGCGGACGGATGATCATGCCCCGACCCGTACCGCGCCGCCGCGGACCCGACTTTCAGGGTGGCCCCCGTGCGGGCCGCGGCACCCCGCCGAGCCCGGAGTAGCGCCGGTCACGCGCCCACGGTCGCGTGCGGCCTGCAGTAGCTGTCGCGCACCGCGGGAATGTCGTCGTAGCCGTCGACGGTGCAGAAATACGTGCACACCAACCAAGCGGCCAGGGCGAGGCAGAGAACGCCGTTGTAGACCCACAGGCCAATCACCCGCCGGCTCGGCAGGTTCGGCAATCCAACGACGGAGCCCGGTACCCAGTCGACCGCGAACACGATCGTGCAGAAGGCCCCCAGCACGCCGGCCATCATCACGGCGAGAGCGGTGGACGTCATGTGCCTTCCCGATCCCGCTCTCCGCCGGACATGCAGGGCGTTACGCCGGCGCGACCGGCGCGGGCACGACACCTTGGGGCGGACACGCGCAGCCGAACTCCTGTCACAGCTCCCTCCTGACCCTCCGATCCGTGCCACACCAGCTAACCGGGACGGCGCCCCCACGTCGAGATCGGAAAACGCGCCGCACCTTCGTAGGACGCGCCGAAGGCAAGAAAGGTTGGCGGAGTACGCTGCCGAGCCGTTCGGCCATGGTCCTCGAAGGCTCGGTGGGCGCGCTGGGGTTCGAACTTCGGACCCGCTGCGTAAGAGGACGACGCTCCGGGCGCCGAGACGCGCATGTTCTGCTTGCCGGCGTCGCCGACAGCTTGAGCGCGCTCTTGAAATCGATGGACCCGCCGATTGTCCAACGCGGGGCACCGCTGAAGTCGCTCTGCGTGCTTGCCGGAAGTCGCCTCGCCGAACAGACCGCTGCCGCCGCGAATTCTCGGCCGGGAAAGAACGCCTGGTCGTGTTCGACGACTTCCCTGGCTTCGGCCTGCGCGTCGGCGCGGGCGGCTCGCGGCAGCGGATCGTCCAATGCCGCAACGCGATCGATCAGACCAAGCGGGACACCCTCGGCCGGGTCTTGCTGCTCTCGTCGACCGATGCCTGGCGAGCGGCGAGCGAGCGGCCGGTGCTGGCCAAGTCGGGTCGGATCCGCGCGCCGAGGAGCGACGCGCCAAGGCGTGGGCCGTCGTGACGTCCGGGTCGAACACTGAGCAGCCACTTGGAAGCTGCGCGAGCCGCTTCACGCTGTGAGCCGGGCGACAGCCGCCGAGCGCCTCGGGGTGATCTTGAAGGAGAACGAGCCGGACGCGGCGAAAAGGGTGCGGGCCACGCTCTCAGCCATCTATGCGTGGCTGATCGGGAACGGCAGGGCCGAGCCCAACCCCGTAGTCGGCACGATCGAGACGGCTCAGGAGGAGAAGGGCTGCCGGATTGCTCTTGCCCGACGAGATCAAGGCTGCGTTGAAGGCTTGTCGGGATGACGACTTCGGCCGCATCGTCCGCTCGCGAACGCGGACCGGTCAGCGCCGCGAGGAGGTGGCGGGCATGACGCGGGCCGAGCTTGATCTGGCGAGCGGCATCTGGCGACTACCGGGCCAGCGGACCAAGAATAGTCTGCTGCTCGACGTGCCACTGTCCCGCGCCTCGACCTGCTCGCAAAGGTCCAGCCCAGTGCTGGCTGGCCGCTCCTGTTCGGTGGGGGCGCCGCCAGATTCTCGGGATTCTTGAACGCGAAGGCCGCGACAAACAAGCGGTCTGGCGTAACGGAGTGGCGGTTGAACGATCTGCGGCGGACGGTGTCCACCGGCATGAACGAGCGGGGCGTGCTGCCTCACGGTGTCGATGTCTACAACCACACCCTCTATAACGTTGAAAGGAGGGTGGCGCTCGATCAGGCGTCGAATTTCTCTCGGCCACACAATCGTTGCGGACCGCTCAATCGGGTATTTCGGGGCTATATTGTCAAATGAGCGTAGCATTGTTTCCGAAGATGGAGGTTATCAAGGCTCGATTTAGACTTTTTGTCACGTAGATCCGAACATTCGATGGCGATTGAGAAATAATGAAATAATTTGTCTACGCGATGATGTTGGATTGAGTCGAAAATCGAGAGCTGAGACCGAAAATTAATTCGCTTGATCTGAATTGGTCGCCAACAAATCTTCAGCAAAATTCCCTGTATCCGTATGAGTGATATTTGCCGTATTTGCAGTCGAAGATAGATTCAGATGCGAATGATTCGCGGCTGGGCCCCCGGGGTTTCAGTGGCTGAACTGGGAGCCGACAGATGGGTGCAAAGAAGCTCGCGATCATTGTCAACTGTTATAATTACGAGAAATATATAGTCGAAGCGATCGAAAGTGTGAGTTTACAACTCCCTGATGACTGTGAACTGGTCGTCGTGGACGATGGATCGACAGACAGTTCGTGGACTTTGATTCAGGGCACTGGGGTAAAATGTCTACGTAAGGAAAACGGCGGTCCTGTAAGCGCCTGCGTACTCGGCTTAGATAATACGACAGCGAGGCACGTTCTGTTCTTGGATGCTGACGATAAGCTTTCTTCAGGGGCTTTACGGAAAATTGTCGGGGCATTGGATGACAAATACTCTAAGCTCCAGTTTCCCTTGTCAATAATCGATGAAAAAGGGGATGAGCAAGGTAGAATTTTCCCTGATCTGAGCGCTCAAAAAACCAAAAATTCCTACATTCAGGACATATCTGAAACAGGAGCATATGTTTCGCCTCCGACCTCGGGGAATATTTTTCGAAGAGACGTGTGCGATCTTCTTCGGGAGGCATCCTATGATACGGTGGACGGTGTAATCCTTATCGCGGCTCCGTTCATGGGCGAAATCTACACGTTCAACGAGGCGCTGGGATACTATAGGGTTCACGATAAAAATATGTCCTCGACCGGGCGCTTACCTTCAGTCGAGCGGCTTCAATACAGTCAAGAACGATTTTCCAATCGTTTGGAACATTTGAAGCATATACTTTCCGTCAGAAAAATTGACCATGACATTATTGGGAGTCGCAAAAATTATATATACTTGAGAGACCAGATATACATCAATATTGTTTCTGGGGAAAAACTCACGTTGAAACAGGTAGTCGAGCTGGCGGAATATTTTCCGAAATGGTACGGTTCGGCGAGGAGATTGATGACCTTGAGCGCGGCGATCTCTATGATCTTCTTACCTAATCGTGTAGCAAAACTTATACTTCGTGTCAGGTTGAATGGTAGGACACTGCTCGCCAGAACCGCAAAATCTATCCTCAGTTACGCCCGTGGCGCCATCATCAGGCCGGGGCGCAAGGCTCTCCATGAGTGAAACTGAGCTAAGGTTTCGGCCTTCGAGCGTCCTGTCGATATCGACTGTGCATGAGTCTTCGACGTCGCAACCCAGGCGTCAAGGTTGCCGCAGCGGATGCCGGACCAGCGCACACTGAGCTGTCGCGGCGGCGGCGCATTGCCTGGCCGGCCGATCCGGCCGCGCTCAAGCCTGACTCCCGGCACAGGCGCTCTTGACGCCGATGGTCAGGATTATCATCGGCAATCGCACCGCGCCGAAGGATCCGCCTGCGCCCCCCGGCTGACTGGAGCCGCGCCGCCCGCGCGCAGACTAAGCTCCCGACCCTGAGCCGACCTCAGCCCCGCCGGCATTCGTCGCGCGGGACTTCGCCGAATCCATTCTGAGATATGTCGCACTGCGGACGGGCCACATCCGGATCGACCCTTGCGCTGGGGCGCATGAGTGGCGTGCGAACCAACCTGTCGACTTGTTGATAACTATTCTTCCCAGCAGAGGAGCATGAAAGGCCATCAAATCAGTTTCCGTGCCAGATCAGTCTGACCTCCTGTCGCGGAGAGAGCACAACGGATCAAAAAGCGCTGTCTCGAGCCCGGCGATCACCGATTAGGCGACGCTGCATCCTCGACTCCGAGGGCCTACAGGCGTCACGCTGACGGCAAGTACCCGCCCGCGCAAGATTGCGGATGACGGGTCGATACGGATGGTTGGGAACGCGGCGATGTCGGGCGGTCAGGGCGGGAGCGGCGCAGATCCGGTCAACGGCACCGGCGGTCAGCCCGGGGCGGACGAGGTGGCGAACGGCACCGGCGCGGCCGGTGGAAACGGCGGCGCTTCTGCCCAGGGGAGCGGCGGAGGTGCGGGCGGTGCCGCAGGCTCGGTCGGAGGCGCCGGCGGCAACGGGGGCGCGGCGGCTGGTGGAACTGTCACCAACACGTCGGGAACGGGTGGCGCCTACTCGACCAACACGGGCTCCAGCTTTTTCGGGGGGGCTGGCGGGGCTGGCCTTGCCGGTCCGAATCCCGGCGACGGCGGCGGCGGCGGCGGCGGCGGCAGCCACGGCCAGTACCTCTCCAACACGGGGAATGGCGTAGGCTTCACCTTTTCCCGGACCGGCGGCACCGGTGGAACGGGCGGTGCCGGCAACGGGACGGGCGCAGGTGGCGGCGGCGGCAGCGGTGGTTACGGCTTCGTTGAGCCCGGCCCCGGATCCTTCATCGCCAGCGCTCAGATCACCGGCGGGAACGGCGGTGCCGGCGGTGCCGCCGGCGGTCCCGGCGCTTTCGGCGGTGGCGGAGGTAACGGCGGCATCGGACTGTTCCTCTACGGGAGCACGGGCACGAACACCGGCCAGATCACGGGCGGAAACGGCGGCCTGGGCGGAGCCGCGAACGGCGGGACGGCGGGACGGCGGGCGTCGCGGGCCAGGGGGGAGCCGGTCTGTCCGGCGCGAACATCGCCATCACCAACACCGGCACGATCTCGGGCGGCTTCACCGGCGGCAGCACAACCGTCCGGGCCGTCGCTATCAACGTCACGGGCGGCACCAACAGCCTGACCCCCAGCACGGGAACGCTGAACGGCGGCCTCGGGATCGCCGGCGGCGCCACGACATTGCGCGTCCTCGGCAACGCTCTCAACAATCTCGGACCCGTAGCCAACGCCGGCACGTTCGACATCTCGGGGACGACGGCCGGTGCCTCGATCACCACGCTCTCGGGCACCGGCGGGACGACGCTCGGTGCGCAGGCCCTGACCATCACCAACGGTTCGACCAGCTACAGCGGCGCGATCTCCGGTACTGGCGGCGTGGCGGTCACCGGTGGCACGCAGACGCTGACAGGGGTCAGCACCTACTCCGGCGGCACCGCGATCGGTTCGAACGGCGGCGCGGTGTCGAGCACCCTTCAGCTCGGCGGTCCGACCTCGGCCGGCACGGGGACGATCACCTTCGGCACGATGTCGGGCACGGCGACAGCGCGCCTCGGGCTCAATGTGGCGGCTCAGCCGACCAATGGTGGCACCTTCGCCAACACCATCTCCAATTTCGGTTCGGGCAACGAGATCGCGCTCGCCGGCCTGACCAACTCCAGCGTCAGCTACAACAGTGCGAACAGCTCGATCACCATCACCGGCACCCGCTCCGGTGGCGGGCAGGTGAGCGAGAACTTCGTGCTGTCGGCCCCCCGCACGACCAGCTTTGCGGCGGTGTCGGACGGCCAGGGCGGCACGATCGTGCGCGCCGCTACAGCCCCGAACCCCACGAACCCCTCTCAGCCGGCCAACCCAGCCCCCTGCTACGTGACCGGGATGCGGATCCGTGTCCTGCGCGATCGGGTCATCTCGGACGTGCCGGTGGAGCAGCTCGCGGTGGGTGATCTCGCAATCACAGCTGCCGGTACGCCGCGCCCGATCCGTTGGATCGGCACCCGCGCGTACCGGGGATCGATGGTTCCCCCGGCCGAGCGCCCCGTCCGCATCCGGGCCGACGCGCTGGGCGAGGGCGTGCCCGCCCGCGACCTGTTTGTTTCTCCAGATCACTGCCTGTGGCTGGACGGGCTGCTCGCGGCCGCGGGACATCTGGTCAACGGCTCGAGCATCACGCGTGGCGAGGCGGTGGCGGATCTGACCTACTGGCACGTCGAGTTGGACACCCACGACCTGCTGCTTGCGGAGAATGCTCCGGCGGAGAGCTTCCTGGCGGCGCCCGGCGTGCGCGGAGGCTTCGATGGCGTGCAGGCCCTCGACGTCGGCACCGGGCGCATGCCCTACGCTCCGCGCGCCGAACTCGGCCCCGACTTGGCCGCGCTGCGCGGGCGCTTAGCCCTCCGCGCTGTCTCGTTGGACGGTGCGGCAGAGCCGGGCCCGGTGCGAGCGTGGCTGGACCGATGCGTCGTGACGGGCGATGGCCTGCTGCACGTCGGGGGCTGGGCGCGCGACGAGGCGCATCCGGACACCCCGCTGTGCCTGGACGTGTTGGTGGACGGTGCCGTCGTCGCGTTCGCGGTGGCGGCCGAGTTCCGGTCGGACCTTGCTGCGGCCGGCTACGGCGACGGGCGATGCGGCTTCGACCTCGGTGTGCATGTACGCTTCGCTCCGCACGTGCATCATCGTGTCGAAGTGCGTCGCTCGGCCGATGGCCTCTTGATGTGCGCCAAGCGGATGGATGCGGCAGGGTCTTGGATTGCGCTGTTGGCAGCGTAGCGTCGATCGGGACATCCAGCGCCGACCCTCAGCCCCGCCGGCACCGCCGCGCGGGGCTTTTTCGGCGGCTTGCCCGCGACCGAGTGGATGTGGGCGAGGCGCATCGTGCGACGGTCACGATCGTGAACCAGTCCCCTCCATTTGCGCGCTCATCTTCGAAGTCGACCGTCAGAATTCAATGCTCGAAGCGTTGCGATGGCGTGGCGAACCGAAGCCCTCAGCCGTGAAGCGAGCTTCCGCGGACCTCGCTCGCCCGTCGAGGTTTGGCGGACGGAGAGCGCTTCAACGCTGCGATGAAGATTGCCGGCCGGTCTGCCTTGTCACCGCGCGCTCCACGGGATTGAGATCCTATGAGCCCGCAGTAGGCTAAGTCTTGGTGGGCGCACTAGGGTTCGAACCTAGGACCCGCTGATTAAGAGGACTAGGCTCCGGGGACCAAGACGCGCATTTTCTGCTTACCGGCGCCGCCGACAGCTTGATCGCGCTCTCAGAATTTGATGTACCCTCTGATTGTCGAACTTCGGGCGCCGCTGAAATCGCTCCGCCTGCTTACCGCGTGCTTACCGGAATGCGCCTCACCAATCAGACCGCTGCCGCTGCGCAGCTCCCGGCCGGGAAGGATCGCCTCGTCGTATTCGACGATGACCTGCCGGGCTTCGGCCTGCGGGTCAGCGCGGGCGGCTCACGGCAGTGGATCGTCCAATACCGCAATGCCATCGGTCAGACCAAGCGGGAGACCCTCGGTCGGGTCGGGCTGCTGTCGGCGACTGATGCCCGGCGGGCGGCGAGCGAGCGGCTGGCGCGGGCGAAGCTGGGCGAGGACCCGCACGCCGAGAAGCAGCTCGCGAAGGCCCGCGCCCTGGTCACCCTCGGGAGCAAGGTCAATCCCTACCTGGAGGCGGCCGCGTCGCGGCTCCGGGACAGCTCGCTGCGGGACGCGACGCGTTACATGCGCGTTGCCTGGAAGCCGCTGCACCGCGAGCCGCTACATGCCGTGACGCGGGCGAAAGTGGCGGAACGCCTCGCCGAGATCTCGAAGGACAGCGGCCCCTACGCGGCGAACCGGGCGCGGGCCACGCTCTCGGCGTTCTTCGCGTGGCTGATCGGCACCGGCGCGGCCGAGACGAATCCGGTGATGGGCACGATCAAGACCGCCCAAGAGGAGAAGCGCCGCCGGGTGCTCACGCCCGACGAGATCAAGTCCGTGCTCAAGGCCTGTCGAGACGACGACTTCGGCAGTATCGTCCGGCTGCTGCTGCTGACCGGTCAGCGCCGCGAGGAGGTGGCGGGACTGACCTGGGCCGAGCTCGACCTCGTCGGTGGCATCTGGCATTTGCCAGGCGAGCGGACCAAGAACAGCCTGCCGCACGACGTGCCGCTGTCCCGCCCTGCCCTCGACATCCTGGCGAAGGTTCAGCCTATCTCAGGACGAGCTTACCTGTTCGGCGATGGTGCGGGCGCATTCTCGGGCTTCTCGAAGGCGAAGGCCGCGCTCGACAAGCGGTCCGGCGTCACGGACTGGCGGCTACACGACCTGCGGCGAACCGTGTCGACCGGCATGAACGAGCGGGGCGTGCTTCCCCACGTCGTCGAGGCGGTGCTCAACCACATCTCAGGATCCCGGGCGGGGGTGGCCGGCGTCTACAACCACGCGCTCTACAATCCAGAGAAGCGGGCGGCCCTGGACTTGTGGGCCAACTATCTCGCCGCCACAGAAACCTCTGCAGACTGAGCACTCGACCAGTCGTCGAGTGGGGGGGCGCCATGGCTCGCAGGCTGAAACCCGGCTGGGCTTCTCGCCTAGCGCTTCACACCGCCCGAACTTTGGAAGCGCAGAGCCATTTAGGCTAATAGTCCTCCTTAAATAATCGCGGAAATTCGCCGATTACCATCATATTTGGGATCGCGCAGTTCTGAATTTGGGCACCGTAAGCCCAACTGCCGTCTTAATTCCGGCTTGGCGCGGTTGAGGGTATCTAGGCCCATAGTGAGCCGGTGGAGATCTGTATGCCGCGCTATCACTTCAATGTTTATGACGGCGTGAACCTGCTCGATAAGAAGGGGGTCGAACTGCCGGACGCCATTTTCGCGCGAAGAGAAGCTATCCGGTATGCAGGTGTCCTGCTTGAAGAGGGGGCAAGGCTAGAGAGCCTGGGGCAAGAATGGCGAATGGAAGTTACGGATGGTAAAGAGCTGATCTTGTTCAGGCTCGATTTCTTCGTCACCGCGTCTCCGGTCATGAGGCCGTCAGCGATGCCGAAATAGTAATTTTGAATTCTCATCGAGCCGACTTCGTGCGCAGCTTGGATATGATGCCGGAACTTTTGTTGAAATAATTGTTGGTCTTTCACCGGATTTTCGGCAGCATTATCGATTGATAAAATTGGACCAGCAAGAAGGTTGTTTCGATAAAAGCGACCGATCAACGTTCTTGCTCGATTTGGCGACAGTTGATAGATTTCGACTAAGTTGATAATCGTTTCCGAAAAACTCGCTCGGCTGCCACCTTCCTTTTTAAAATCTTCCACGATCCTGTCCGCTTGAGCCATCGTCATGAGATCACGCTTAATTTCCATATTTGATGGGAGTGAAATCTTGCGACCAAAGCGCTTTTGCTAGTGCCAGCGATGGTCACATAACTGCATTTCATTAGCCTACGAGTGGAGCCGCTGGCGTATCCAACGCGTTGCGTCTTGAAGAGTGTCGAATATAGGGGCTCGCACTCGTGCGAGACGTCCTAATCCAACCTCCATAAACCATGCCCCGCACCGCGCGTGCTCTGGCGCGTCGAGGCGGACTAAAACAGCCACTAGTAAACCATTGACCAGCACCAGCATACCGGTCTGGTCCGGACTCGCCGTGTCGACGGATATGGGCTGGAGAACGACCAGGCTCTCGATGTTTTCCCGGCCAGCCAACCTTACCCACCCTGGACGCTGCCCAGCCACGGCACCTGCCGGCGGCCACTCCAACGCGCGTTCCTGAGGTGGAGGTAGTTTGAATTGAACCCACAGTACGCCTTCAGCTGATCCACGTCTAGGATCGTCAGAACCCGGTGCTTCAGCGTGATGAGGTCGAGGTTCCGCAGCTCCCTCAATGTCCGGCTGACCTGGACTTCCGATAAGCCCATCGTGTCGGCGACATCGGACTGCGTGAACGGGAACGCATAGCTATTGTCGTCGACGCGCCCCACCGCCTGCAGACGGAGCAGCAGTTCACAGAAAAGGTGCGCAATCCGCTGATCGGCCTGACGTCCACCGATGTTGACCAGCCATTCGCGCAGCACGGCCTCATCGACGAGGGCGCACCACATCAAGGCCCGGGTCACCTGCGGATGGTGCGCCGTAATCTCCTCGATGGCAGGGCGCGGTATCTCGACCACATTGCATGGAGAGATCGTGCCGATGGCATGGTCCATCTGATCGAGGATGAACACGTTCAGGTCGCAGAAGTCACCCGGCACGAGGAAGGCCATGATCTGGCGCTGGCCGTCCGGCAGAATCTTGTAGCGGCAGGCGTAGCCGTCGAGGATAAGATGAACGTGGCCGGGGACGTCACCTTCTTGTATCAGATCCGTTCGCGCCCCTACCCGCCGCACCCGTGTAACGAGCACCCTCAAGGCCGCACGGTCAACGTCGGTGAGTTCCTCGAAACTCTCTAGTTTGCGGATCAGCGCGTCTTGCATCGGGTCACGGCAGCGAAGGGCAGTCTCTAACCCTACGTTCGGTTCAAGACAAAAATCTCCGTCATAGGACGGGATTTGAAGGCTAGCGGTACGTCAGTGGCTAAGAGCATGATTAGTGCTGCGGTCGACTGCGTCAGAAGCGGGCCTCACACTACCACGACCGCATGGACAGCCGTATTCGGAATAGCAAAAGCCGCCCCTCACGGTCAGGGCAGCTCTGAAGCAGCCGACCAGCAATCGGTCCCGGGCATCAAATTAGATCACCGGATTACAGCTCCGGCGTGGTTTTCTTGAGTCCCTCTACCCAGGCATCGAGGTCGCCGCGGCGGACGCCGGATCGGCGCTCGCTGAGCTGTAGCATCGGAGGCCCCTTCCCTTCCCTGCAAAGGCGGCGGAGCGTAGTCGCGCTTAGGCCGAGCTCTCGGCAAACGTCCGGGAAGCGCACCACGGCGCGCGCGGGATCAATGGCGGGCATAGGCCTGCTCCTGGGTCACACCTTGACGAGTTGCGGACCCCGAATGGTTGGCATCGGAGACGAACCGGGCGCATTCAACAATCGTTGTGCGCTGAGGGTAATTTTCCGCTTCCATTAATAGATTTATTTCGCAAAAACCGTCATATGAGCTATTATTACTCAAAATTTTGATGATAGATTTGATCTTTGGGC
This sequence comes from Methylobacterium sp. yr668, assembly GCF_900116245.1. Taxonomy (NCBI): domain Bacteria; kingdom Pseudomonadati; phylum Pseudomonadota; class Alphaproteobacteria; order Hyphomicrobiales; family Methylobacteriaceae; genus Methylobacterium; species Methylobacterium sp. yr668. Next base: position 127,992 of record NZ_FOZY01000016.1, read on the forward strand.
CGGATGCGGCAACTATGCCATATTCTTTTCGAGACCGGACGTGGCGAGCGGCTTTAAAGACTGGGGAAATATTCTTTGATAATAATATCGAAAGCCTTGATTGCCTCGTTTGGGAAATCGGGAAATTCGGCGCATTGATCGAAGTGAAGCGGCAGTCTGAGATTCCGGACATATTCCGATTAATATCAACGGCCCTATTTCTGAACGAAGATTGCGAGGTGCTCTGGCGCGAAGGCCGAAAGATCGAGCTGAAGTTCGTGCCTTCGATGGTGAAAGCGTGAGAGATCACCGCTTCGCTCCCATCGCCACCGCCCAATTCGGGTTCTGCCCAGCCGAGCCGAACAGCGCCGGCAGCACGCCCTCAACGACGGTGTGCAGCTCGGTCAGTCGTTGGCAGGAGGCGTCGCTCGCCTCGCCGCGGATCGTCTGCGCCCGCTTGCTACGGCCCGGCACCGGCTGGTCCTTCGGGCCGAATGCGTCGCCGGACACGAAGGCTTGGAACACCATGTCGGTCGCGATGATGCCGATCCGGTCTTGGGTCTCAGCCGACAGACTGCGCCACCCGGTCTCGACCTCAGCTTGGTCCGGAACGCCAAAACTGCCCCGATTTTCGCCCGGCGGAATCACTGATTCAGGTGATTGGTTTGGCTCAGCTTTTTGCTGCCGAACCGCCGAAAACCGCCCAGCCGACTCACATGCTATCACGGCCCTTGCGAGATGCTCGATGTGCTCGCCGTCGCGGTCGTACAGCGCGGCATCCCGGACGTAGAACGCGGCTAGGGCGTGCAGACCTTCCGTGGCGACCGGCATGGCCTGCCGAACCGCCAAGAGAGCATCGTGAGCGTCGGCGGCGGCCTGGTTGCAGGCCCGCATCTGGGCATCGTCGTCCTCGTCGAGATCCCGGCAGGCGACGGTATGGGCTGTAGCTGCGGCATCGGCCGCCTCGATCAGGCCGAAGATCGGATCGATCGCCGGCACGTGCGGCAGGATCTCGGGCGCGCTCACGCCAGCCAGCGCCCTGGCGATGTGCTTGAGATCTTCCGACGCGATGGTGCTGGCGGTCGCGACGTATCGCCGGACCAGCGCTGCAAGACCCGCCAGCGTCGTCGGCACAGTCGAAGCGAACATGGCCTCGACCTCGCCGCGCCGCCGATCCTCGGCCTCGAACCGCGCATTGGCTTCCGGGCTCTCGTCGCCGGCGGTCTCGGCCAGCACCTGGTCAGCTCGGCGATCGGCATCCTCGACAGCTGCCAGCGCCGCAAAGATCGGATCCGGCCTAGCCGTAGGGTACGCACCAGACGCGGACCCTTTGAGCTCCCCGGATTGGGGGAGCCGGAAATCACCGCACTCCAGCAACGCGGCTAGGTCCATGGCCCGGCCGAGGAGGATGCCGTAGTTCGGCTGGTAGTCCGTGGCGTTGACCGCCTCGTCGGTCAGCCACCATTGCAGGTGCGCGAGCAGCGCGCCGGCACCCTCTGGCAGCGACCGCCCTAGGATCGGGAACGCGCAGGCTGCTTCTACCAGCGCTTCGAGGGCGTCCAGCATCTCGCAGCTGGCGAACTCGCTGTCCTCGCCTTCCGGTGCGATCTGGAAGGCATCGTAGGCAGCACGGTGGGCGGAGATCGCCGCGTGGAGCGGGCTGACAGCGATCATGCCGACCTCCCATAGCGCCCCGGGAGCCGGCGGTACCAAAGCATGATCAGGAGTGCGAACTCGCTCTCCGACCTGCCTTGGCCGTAAGCCCACGTCTCGCCTCTACCAATCTGCGGGTGGCCTGCAGCATCGTACAAAGCCCCCTCGAACTCATCGACGACCGCTGCGACCCCAGGATCTTCCAGAAGCCGGTCCAGTTTGCCGTGAGGCCAGACCCGGCCGAGATGATCGCGGGTCCTGGTTGTGTCCCAGTTGCGGGTACGCCGAGCCCCTCTCGTCACGACGCGCCTCCCTGATTGCGGAAGGCCTGCATCGCGAACTCGACCCTCTTCTCGGGGCTCAGGCCGGCCGTGAGGGCGTTCAAAGCGGCGGCGCCCGCCCGGGAGTACTCACGTTCCACAAGGTCGGGCGTCGTGCTGATGCCCTTCCCGACCTCCTGGGCCATGCCGATGAAGCCGTGAGCGACAAAGTGCGGCGCGATCAGCAAGGGCTCGCCGTCGACCTCGACCGTGCGGCAGGCCTTCTTCCAGCTCTTCAGGAGCGCCGCCTTCAGGATGCGACGCAGGTCACGTGGCAGCGCGAGCGCCGCCAGCAACTCTTCGTGGGCATGCCACGGCATGTCGGGGCCGGCGGCCGGGCCGCGGAAGAAGCGGACCGACACGCCGTTGATCGTGGCGGTGTGGATGGGGGCAGCACGCTCAATCATGCCGAGCCCTCCGCGAACGCTGCCGGCCTGATTTCGCGAGCACGAGCCCAGATCTCCGTCACCAGCTCGTCGTCGAGCATGTCGGCCGCGGCGATTACGAAGGCCTTGCGTTGGACGTCGCCAGGTACGGCCTTGGCGGCAGCCTGCACCTGGGCGAGACGCTCGGCCTTGCGCAACTCGCCGATGCGCTGCTGCATCCGAGGCCGGATCCGGCGTTTGCGCTTGAGGGCCGTCTCGGCTCGGCGACGCCACTCCGGATCGTTTGGGCTCGCACCGTCCCGAGCCGCATCGACCTGCAGCTCGATGTTGATGATCGCCGCGTCGAGGTCGTCGAGGATCGTCTGACCCTCTGCGGCCGTGGTGATGTCGTCGAGGTGCACCTCGCGCCCGTCGCTCATCAGGACGGTGTTGATGCCCCGCATTTGGGGAGGGTTGATTGCGCTCACCGTCATGCTCCCCATGCCTGGGCGATCTCTGCGCGCAGTTCGGGATTGTGCCTCAGCGAGATCTCGCACAGCAGCTCGAACTGGATCAGCGTCTCGAGCCGCATGTTCCGCTCGAGATCGTCGGCCGGAGCCCGCCGCCGGATTTCCTCCGCGATGCGGTTGCGGATCTCGCCGGCCCTGTCCTGCTCGCAGTCGACTATGCGTCCACCAGCGGTCGAGACGTGGCACTGACCGTCCGCACTTGCTCTGGCCCACGGCTGGCTGCTGACGGCGAGCCAGCTGTCAGCAACCCCGTTGAAGCGGTCGTACAGGTTGTTAAGCTCTAGGATCGTGAGGCCTGAGAGATCGATCGCTGCAGCCTGAGTCACTGCCCACGCCCGGTCCGCCTGACATTCGGTCATGGTGCCTTCCGAGGAATGGTCGGGAAGGATCGACGCGAGAGACCCAGCGCGATTTACAGCCTGAAACTCTGCGGCGACGCGCTCATGCGGGGAGAACTGCGTGGGATCATCGTTTATGCCGGCGTCCCACGCCAAGAGACCGACCGGACCTAGGCACTTGAGTGCCATGCCGATCGTGGTGGTCGGCTTGGTCTCTGCCAGTTGTCGCGCCAGCGCCATGACAGCCTCATGGTGCGGCTGATCCGCCCCCAATGAAGTGGTCCGCCCTTTGGTATGGCTTTCGAGCCTGGAGGACGGATCGATGTCGAGGAAGCGACCCAAGCCTGAGGAGATTGTCGCAAAGCTGCGGCAGGCGGACGTGCTGGTCGGCCAAGGCCAGAGCGTGGCGGAGGCGATCCGCGCGATCGGCGTGAGCGAGGTGACGTACTACCGCTGGCGGCGTGAGTACGGCGGCCTGAAGTCGGATCAGGTCCGGCGGATGAAGGATCTGGAGACGGAGAACCAGCGGCTCAGAAAAGCCATCGCGGATCTCACCCTGGACAAGTTGATCCTGCAGGAGGCG